>NZ_DAISHJ010000151.1:0-10757 GCF_036822615.1 Aggregatilinea sp.
ATGGTGTCCAGCTCGAAGACCGTGATCTCGTAATCGTCGCGCATGCTGGCGTGGCTCTCGCGCATGGCTTCGCCCGCCGCCGCCAGATCGCCCGCCCGCAGCGCGGCAGCGGTCTGTTCGGTGCGTTCGTCTTCGGTCACAACGTGCCGCGCGCGCCGGTAGAGCAGGTCGCCCAACTGCTCGCGTGCCGCCTCAAGCATGTCCGGCGTCGCGTCGCGCAGGGCCTCCACGCCCAGGATCTCGGCGGCTTCTTCGCACTGCTGCCGCCGCAGCGCGTATTCCGAGTCCACCAGCCCGCGCCGCTTGTTGCTGTCGATGATGACGATGCTGACGCCGGAGGGCATGGGGATCGGCGTCACGTCCAGGCTGCGGCAATCGATCAGCAGTGCGTGCTGGTCCACGCCCATCGCAGACGCCATCTGGTCCATCACGCCGGTCGGCACGCCGATGAACTGGTTCTCGACCGTCACGCCGCCGAGCGCCTTTTCGACCTGCGTCATGCCCAAATAGGCCGCGTCTTCTCCGGCCAGCGCCAGTCCCAGCTCGATTAATCCCACCTCGACCGCCGCCGAGGACGACAGCCCCGCGCCGATCGGGATATCGCCGCCGATTACCGCGTTGAAACCGGGGATCTCGTAGCCCTGTTCGCGCAGCCACCACAGCGCGCCGCGCAGGTATTTACTCCACGCGGGCAGATCGGGATCGTCCAGGTTGATCATGTCGAACGCCGTGCGCGAATCGAAATCGACCGACACCATGTTCACGGTCGAATCGAGGCGCGGCGACGCGGCGACGTACACCGCGCGGTCGATGGCAGCAGGCAGCACGAAGCCGTCATTGTAGTCGGTGTGCTCGCCGATCAGGTTGACGCGGCCCGGCGCGCGGGCCAGCAGGACGGGATCTTGCCCGTATTCACTGCGGAAGGTTTCCAGAACTCGTTCTCTGATGTCCATGTCTCTTGACTCTCAGGATGGGCGCGCGAATAAAGGGCTATTTGGCGAGCGAGTAATGCATGCCGGGCAGATCGCGCAGCGTGCGCGCGGCCATCTCAGCGCTGATGTCGCGCTGGCGCGTGCCGAGCAGCTCGTAACTGGCGACGAACTTGCGCACCGTCGCGCTGCGCAGCAGCGGCGGGTAGAAGTGCGCGTGCAGGTGCCAGTAAGGATGCAGCACGCCGTCGGTGGGCTGCTGGTGGAAGCCCATGCCATACGAAAACGACGCCTGGAACAGATTGTCGTAGCGCACCGTGATCGCGTGCAGCGCGTCCGCCAGTGCGTCGCGTTCCACGCCGTCCAGCGAGAGCAGATCCGGCGCGGGCCGGTGGCTGATCAGCATTGTCTCGTACGGCCAGAACGCCCAGAACGGCACGAGCACCGTCCAGTGCTGGTTGCTGTAAATGATGCGCTCGTCGCGTTGGCGTTCTTCGTCCAGGTAATCGCTGAGCAGCGTGCGCCCGTGCGCCTCGAAGTAGGCGTGCTGGTTGGTGTCCTCGCGCTGGATCTCGTACGGCAGCCGCATCGTCGCCCAGATCTGGCCGTGCGGGTGCGGGTTGGAGGCGCCCATCGGCGCGCCCTTGTTTTCGAAGATCTGCACGTAGTTGATGAACTCGCGCGAGCCGAGGTCCACGACCTGCTCGGCCCACGTATCGATCACGCGCCGGATGTCCGCCAGATCCATCTGCGCCAGCGTCAGGTCGTGGCGCGGGTTGAAGCAGATCACGCGGCAGATGCCCCGGTCCCCCTCCATGCGGAAGAACGGCGAATCCGGCTCTACGATCTCGTCGGGCGAGTCGGGCAGCAGCGCGGGAAAGTCGTTGTCGAATACATAGGTGCCGGTATATTGCGGCGTGCGTTTACCGCCCGCGCGCTCGTTGCCGGGGCACAGATAGCAGGTGGGATCGTAAGCGGGGCGCGTGTCGGGCGGGGTCTGCTCGACCTGTCCCTGCCAGGGCCGTTTGGTGCGGTGGGGCGAGACGATAATCCATTCGCCCGAAAGCGGATTGTAGCGCCGGTGGGGGTGCTGGCTCGGATCTAACATCAGTCGCTCACTTCGGATGGCTAAAAATTTGGATGCGCCCCTAGTGTACAGAGGCGGCGGCGTTTGCGCTACGGATTTGCGGTGTTTCATGCGCTATGAACGCAGCGTGATTTCAGCTAGGATCTAGGGGTGCCTTGATGTGTGAAGGAGAGATGCTCGAACGATGCGACACTTGAGTATTTACCTCAGTTTGGGGGTGGTGCTCGTGCTGCTGGCCGGGTTAGGCGCGCCGATCGCCGCCGCGCAGGGCGACGTGACGGTGCGTACCATCGACATCACCGGCCAGCTGGTCCAAAGTACGCTGTCGCCGGATGGGTCGCTGCTGGCGGTGTGGGAGAACGGCGCGTATCACAATAATGAACTGATTCTGAGCCTGCTGCCGATCCAGTTGGTTAACCTGGATACGGGCGACGTGACGCGGCTCATCGGCCCCACAGACTACGCCTCGGATGCGGCGTTCTCGCCCGATGGCTCGATGCTGGTCACATACCACGCGGGCGGCTGGATCTTCGTGTGGAACACGGCGACGGGGCAGGAAATCCGGCGCATTCCGGCGGTTCCCGGCATGGCGCGTGTGGGCTTTTTGCCTGATGGCACACTGGGTACGGCGCTGCCCGGCGCGCAGGCATTGATGGTGCTGTGGGATGTGGCGTCGGGCGCGCCGGCGGGACTTCTGGCGCACCGGTATGGCACCTATGCACAGGCGATGGACAGCATGAGTCGTCAGGCGGCGGGGATGAGCACGATGGCGTTCACCGGATCGCCCGCCGGGGATACGCTGTTGACGGTTTCGCTGGGCGGTAAGATCTGGCTGTGGGACCTGGCGACAGGGGATGAAACCTTGCTGCGCGACGGCGACGACGAGCGCCCGATGCTGCCCATCCGCCGTGTCACGTACACGTCGGACGGGACCATGATTTTCTACCACAACCGCGACGGCCTCCTCTACGCGCTGGACATGGCGAGCGGCGAGGAAACGACTCTGCTGGCGATCGAGAAGGTGGGCAGTTCCGTCGCCATCACGCCAGATGGCAGCCGCGCCGCCTGGGTGGATGACGGCCCATCCTCGATCCAGGTCGTGTCGCTGGACGCGCCCGATGCCGCGCCGCAGGTGATCCCGCTGCCGGAGACGGATCTGGAATTACGCCCGAGCGAGGTCACGAACAGCCTCGCGTTTTCCGATGACGGCACGCGGCTGGCCCTTACAGGTTACATCAGCGACGATAACGCGAATATGGTGGTCGTGGTCGATCTCGATTAAGCACTGCAATACGTGTACCGGAAAAATCCGTCGGGGCGATGCTTGCATCGCCCTAATTTTTGGTGTCCGCGCAACTTATGGCTGGGTGGGGTGATTTATCCTTCTTCGTTCTGTTTTTGCATAACGCTCTCCGCGCGCAGGGCCTCGCGCACGTCCATCGAAATCTGGCCGAGCATATTCTGCCCCGTGCCGTCCCTACCACAGCCCCAAAAGTAATCGTCCGGCGCGGCCTCCATGATCGTGTCCGTCCCCGTGCCGAGCAGCACCGCCCGGATATCCGCGTGTGTCTCGAACTTACGCCGCACCGCGCGCCGCATCAGGTCCACCTTGACCGCTTCCCAGTCCTCGCGCAGCGGCCAATCGCGCCGCCGTCCCAGGGCTTTGGCCTGTTTGGCCGTTTTCGCGCGCCGGACGTGTTCTTCGTGTTCCGTCCCGGCGAACTTCTGCGCCTGGAAATAATGCTCGACGGTCGGCCAGTAGACGCCATCCAGTTCGAAACCGTGCGGCGAGAAGTTCGAAAAGCAGGCGTAATCGTCGGTCGACGAGTAAAAGTAGATGGGCATGTGTTCCTACCTGTCCTTTGCAGTCGCGATACGTTCATTATCCCCCCAACGCGACTGCGCGATACCCGCATGATCGGGGCATCCAAACACAGCGCCCCGATCCATGTCTGCGGATCGGGGCGCTCGTTGTTCTGCGACCGTGCGCGCGGCGCTACGACGCCGGGACCGGTTCGAGCCAGTAGGCGGCGGCGTCGCCCTCGGCGGTCCAGCCGGTGATGCCGCTGCTGTCCACCTGATACCAGTACATCCCGTCCGCGCACTGCGGCCCGCTCAGCACGGCGAACGGCTCGCCGGGATTGAGCTTGCCCAGCGACGCGGACCCACTGCCCGGTTCGGCGCGCAGGTTGTTTGCGGACGTGCCGGGAATCACCTGTGCCTGCATACCGGCCTGGAGGCGCGGCGGCTGGGTGGTCGTCGCGCAGGTGTCTTCCGGCTGCGGGCCGTCACCGCCCCCCGCCGCCCCGATGCGCCAGCCGTTAGGACCCCACTGCACCGGCGCGTAGGCATCGACGACCAGCGTGCCCGGCATATCGATCACCTGTCCATTTTGCCAGACCGATAGGCCGCCGTGATCGTTGGTATAGGCGATGCGCTGCCCATCCGCCGACAGCGCAACGCTGCCCGGCGCGCTGGTGATCGGCAGGCTGCTGCCCGGCTGGCCGTTCGGCTTGGTCGCCGTCCAGGCGAAGCCGTTCCAGTAGCTGCTGGCCTGCGTGTCCTGGCTGACGCTCAGGGCCAGCGAGTCGTCGGGGAAGACCGTGCTGTAAAGCTGTGGCGCGGCAGGTGCAGGCTGGCGGTTCCCGGTCGCGGGATCGAGCAGCTCCCAGTGGCCGTCCCCAAACAGGATGCCTACATAAGGCGCATCGTTCCACGTGATCCATTGGTAGTCCGCGAGCGCGCCTTCGTCCTCGCTCACGACCGTCTGCGCGCGGAGATTTCCGTCCGTGTCGTAGACCAGAATCTGCTCGGGATAGGTGATGCTTTCTTCGTCGAACAGCGTGACGCGCAGCGCGAGGCCGCCTTCGCCCCATTTCACCTGAAGCGGCTGGGGCACGCCCATCATGTCCGGCAGGTTGGTGACCACCACGCGCGTCTCGCCTGTGGCGAAGGTGTACATCACCAGACGGTTGCTCTCCGGCGAGAGGCTGGGGTAGTGCAGCTCGGTCCACGCGATCGACGCGCCCTCCGGCGACCATGCCGGATCCGAGCGCAGAATCGCGTTGTCCTCGACGCCTTCCACGAAGAACGAGGCATCATCCGGCTGCGCGGCGATGGTCATGCCCGGTTCGAGCGTCACATAGTTGACCGCCACGATATCCGAGGGCAGCGGGCCGCCCCCGATCCCGCCCGTGCGTTCCCACGCGTCATAACTGATCGGGGACCAGTCGCGCATGGCGACGAGGCCCCCGGCGGGCGACAGGGCCACGCCGTCGAGGTGCGTGTTGAGCGTGAGCGGCTGCGATTCTCCCGTGGCGACGTTCCAGACCCACAGGTTGCCGCCCTGAACGAACACGACGAGATCCGCCGCCGGGTTGTCGCTTTGGGCGCGCACCGCCCAGGTCCCGGTCAGCACCGCGAACAAACATGCGGCGAGCGATAGTGAGAGAAATTTGCGGTGCACGGTGTTGCTCCTTGCTTGAACCCGGCAGGCGTGCGCCGGTTGATGATCGATGAGGTAGGCAGTCCCACGACTATCGATCTAAACACACTATGCGTGTTTGATCGTCCATCTCTGGCCCGATCCTTGCTCCGTCTTTCGGCGGAGGCAGCTTATTTTCTGGCCCTACGATCCGAGCGGCTGCACCCAGTACGTGTCGCCGTCGCCCTCGGCGGTCCAGCCCTGCGTGACACCGTACCGCACCTGCCACCAGATGCGCCCGTCGTCGCCGCACTGCGGCCCTCCGATCACGTCGAAGATGCCGCTGCCGGGGATCGCGCCGATCACGACGCTGTTGTTCGCCATGCCCGGCCCGCTGCGGATCACGTTGGCGTCGCCCGGCGTGACCTGCGCCTGGATGCCCGGCATCAGGCGTGACGGTGGCGCGGTGGGGCAGGTGAACGGTGACACCCAGTAGGCGATGCCTTCGCCTTCCGCCGTCCAGCCGGTGATCGTGCCGTAGCGGATCTGCCACCATGCGTGGCCGTCCGAGCCGCACTGCGGCCCCGCGATCACGCGGAAGAACGACCCGCCGGGGATCTGGCCCAGGCTGGCCGCGTTGAGCGACGGCTGCGCGCGGATCGTGTTGGGCTGGCCCGGCAGTACGAACGCCGAGATGCCCGGCGTCAGGCGCGGGGTGGGCGAGCACGCGGCGGGCTGGCCCGGCTCGACGGGCGGCAGGCTGCTGAACGGTTCCAGCCAGTAGGTGCTGTTCTGGCCTTCGGCGGTCCAGCCGGTGACGCCCGCGTAATTGACGCGCCACCACGTCCAGCCTTCGGGACCGCACTGCGGACCGCCCAGCACGACGAACACGCCGCCGCCGGGGATCTGGCTCACGGCGGTGTTGGTCGCGCCGGGGGCGCTGCGCAGCGTGTTGGGATCGCCGGGCGTGACGCGTCCCTGGTCACCGGGGACCAGGCGCGGGGCGGGGCTGGCCGGGCATCCGAACGGCGACACCCAGTAGCTGCTGTCTTCGCCTTCCGGCGTCCACCCGGTCACACCCTGATACTGCACCTGCCACCAGTAGCGGCCTTCGGGATCACATTCCGGCCCGGCCACCACGCGGAAGAACGCGCCGCCCGGCAGCACGCCCACGACGTTGCTGCTCGTGCCGCGCCGGGGCTGGTCGCGCAGGATGTTCGGCTGGCCCGGCAGCACGAACGCCGAGGTGCCGATCTGCAGGCGCGGGGTAGGTCCGCAGACGATCGGCTGGGCAGGCGTTGCGGGCGAATATGGCGCGAGCCAGTAGGCCGTGCCTTCGCCTTCGGGTGTCCAGCCCCGGAAGCCCTCGTAATCGACTTCCCACCAGTAGCGGCCTTCCGCGTCACACGTGGGTCCGCTGATCACCTGGAACACGCCGTTGGCCGGGATGCGCCCCACGACGCCGCTGCCCGATCCGCGCCGGGGCAGCGTGCGGATGATGTTCGGCAGGCCGGGCGTTACCTGCCCGTAGCCGCCCGCCGTCAGCCGGGGCTGGAGCGTGCAGGCGACCGTCCCGCCGCCGCTGGGCGTGCCTGTTTCTGGCCCCACGCGCCACACGTCCGGTCCCCAGATGACCGCCGTCTCCGCGCCGGATTCGATCCCGTCCGTGCCGGGGACGGGCACCATCTGCCCGCCGCTCGACACGTACAGCGCGTTGGTGATGTACGCGATCTCCTGCCCATTCGGTGACAGCGCGATGTCCTGTTCGCGTCCGGCGAAAGAGAGCGTCGCCTGGAAGCCGTCCGGCGCGGTCAGCGTCCATTCGGGCGCGAGGTTGCCATCGGGCAGGGTGGTCGGCGTCACACTGAGCGCCAGCGATTGTTCCGGCGCAAGCGCGGCGACGAGCTGCGGTACGGCGGGCATGTCCTGAATGGTGGTCGTGCGCGGCTCGACCAGCTCCTGCTTACCGGACGGATGCCACACGCCGATGCTGTCCTGGTTGTTGGCGCGCATCCAGTGCCACGCCCAGACCTGCTCGCTGGACGAGCTGCCGATCAGCGTCTGGCTGAGCAGGGTGCCGTTGGGATCGTAGTAGTGCAGCGTTTCGGTGTATTCGCCAATGTTGTTGATCGAGCCGTTCACCAGCGCGATCCCCGCCTCGCTCCATTCCGGCTGCGCAATGGGGAAGAATCCCGCGTCGGCGTAGGGGAACGGCAGATCCTGCACGACGACGCGCGTCTGCCCGGTAGTGAAGCTGTAGGCCACCAGCCGGTAATCGTTGCTGGGCACGACGTATTCGGCCCAGGCGAGCTGCGTGCCATTCGGCGACCAGGCCGGTGTGCCGCGTACGATGAAATTACCGGGGCTGCCGTCGTCCGGCTGGTAGGATGCGCCCTGCGGCTGGTCCGCGATGCGCGTCGCGCTGCCGCTGGGAATGTCCCACAGCCAGATGTTGCTCGGCGCGATGTCGAAGGCGGGTTTGCCCGCTGCGATCGCGTCGATGGTGATCTGCGCCCACGAGACGTACGCGAACCGCGTGCCGTCGGGCGACAGGATCGGGCGTTCGTTGTACCCCCAGGTCGTCAACTGCTTGATGCTGTTCGTCTGTGCCGACCACGACCAGAAATCGCCGTTGCGCCAAAAAATGACCGGCGCGGCGTTGGACTGTGCGGCGCTGGCGCTCGACGGCATCAGGGGGACGAACATGCTGAGCGCAAGAACAACGATGAGTGCGGGGTTTAGCCAGTGTCGAGGATGCATCTAGGCTCACTCCTTCCGGTTTACGGGATGCGCGGTGTTGCGCAGATCCCATCATAAACGCGATTGGGGGGCGGATGTTGACCCTCTCAGGACGGTGACGCGGCGCTCAACCTACGCTGAGCATCCGGTGGAAAAAAACAGTTGTTAGTTTTCAGCTGTCAGTTTTTAGTTTTAAGAGCCAAAGCGAACGGTCAAATGGCAGAGGCGACCTCACCCCCGGCCCCTCTCCAGCCCAGATGTATAGACTGGAGAGGGGGAAGTAGGATTGGTGATAGGAGGTGAGATTGACTTTTTGCGCTTCTCCGGTGCTTTGGATTTCAGTTACCTGTTGAGTAAGTGAAACTGCGTTTACGAGTACGCCGCCAGTGGACGAATGCAAACAGCAACAGCAGCGGCTCAAGCACAAAGACGGGATCGGTCACATAGTCCTTGATGGTGCCTTCAGCGACCTGAGCAGGCGCAATGCCAAACATGTGCGTTGAAAGCGGATACAACAGCGGCGTGTTGTGCGCGATTGCGTCAAGCGCCAGATGGGATAGCCCTCCAACTGCGATAAGGCCGATGAGCGCACGCCCATAGGGCTGTACATCTGCACGGCGCAACAGCCACCAGACCAAACCGATCCCTACGTACACGAATAAGCTGTGTGTCCACAGCGTACTGTGATTCACAAATCCGCGAAACAGAGCGTTATAGACGACATCCGCGTCTGGGGCGACCGTACTGGTTAGCGCGACGCTCCATAACAGGCGACGTTGGGCAATGCTCCATCCTGGCGACGGCTTCACGCTTGATGCCGCAAGATAACCTGGGACCAGATGTGCAGCCAGCATTCGCAGAATGCCTCAAGAGTCCAGAGCATTAACTCGTTCGAGATACGTTTGTCGTTTCGCGCTATTTCTCGAGAATCACCGGGCGCGCGTAGGTTACGCCATCGATGGTGAACGACTTCGTCGGCCAGCCGGGGATCGCGGTCAGGATTTCCGGCGCGCCGTCCGTGACCAGGATCGTGTCTTCGACCTTGGAGCCGGTGATGCTGGGATTCCACGCGCAGATCATGCCGGGCTTGATCGTGGTTGCATCGCCGGGCATGGCGATGATTTCGCGCGGGTTATACGCGGCCAGCCCGCCTTGATGGTGAAGCTGCCACTCGTCCGCGAAGCCGACCGCCGCATACGCCTCGGTGATCGTCTTGAACATATCGTCCAGCGTTTGCCCTGGGCGCGACGCGGCGGTGATGCGCGCGTCGATCTCGGTGCACGCCTCGATGCGGTGGCGCAGGTCGTCGTTGATCGGGCCGAAGTGTACCAGCCGCGTCACGGAGCACACCAGCCCCTCGCGCCGCCCGCACAGCACCAGCATCGCATATTTGTCCAGCGTTTTCATGGTGGGTAGCGGGTGGCGGAACTTGAAGATGCGTTCGTCGGTGGCGATCAGCACCACGACGGGCGTGATGTTGTAGCGCCGCAGTTCGTCGGCCACGCCGCCGCCGATCTCGGCTTCGGTCTGGCCCGGCTGCACGCGCTTGATCGCGGCGTCCATCGCTTTGGCGCAGTCCGCGCCCAGCGCGCGGAAGCGCTGCTGCTCGTTCTCGCTCAGCGTCAGGCGCAGCGCTTGCAGATCACCGCTGACGTCGCTGGCCCCCGCGTGCGCGATGTCGGTCCCGAAGCGGCCCGCCGGGTGCGGCGCTTCTTCCGCTTCCCACGCCGACACGTGCAGGTCGAAGCCGCGCGCGCTGAGGCCGTCCGCGTCCAGGCGGGGCGCTTCGATGCGGTTGGTCCACACCGTCGCCGCGTCCGGCGTCACGAGGATGCTCGGCCCTCCGGCGATGTCCGCGACGTTGATCGCCGTGTCTATGCCGCCCGTCAGCCACGCGAAGTTGTCGATGCGCCGCAGCCACAGCGCGCCCAGCCCGTGCTCGGCCATCAGGCTGCGCAGTTGATCGAGCTTGGTTTGAACTTCAGCTTTGTAATCCATTTGAGTGATCCCTTTAAGAGCAGAGGCATTAAGAACGCTGCTGTTCATTATAGTACAGGCCGGGCTATTCCTCGATAAAAACAGCGCGCCGGGACGATCTGTGGTAGCATCGGGCGCGGTAGCACTCCCACGGGGAGACTGCTACCAAATGCGCCGTTTTGAACCTGTTCTGATAGATCTTTACCGCACTTTATATGTATTTCTAACGTTTGTGGGGTATTGATCTTAAGGCGAGGCCGCTACAATCTCGCGCGTTTTGCATCCAAGAGGATAGAGCGGTGGCTCAGCCGCCGTATCATGACTTTTCAAGTCACCTATAACGAATGAACGGCAGTTCAAAATTTCAGCCCTAAGAGGAGTACACTGGATATGCCCAAGCAACTCGTTTTTGATCAAGAAGCACGCCGCGGCCTGAAGGCGGGCGTGGATATCCTGGCGAACGCCGTCATGACGACCCTCGGCCCGAAAGGCCGCAACGTCGCCATCGACAAGAAGTTCGGCGCGCCGACCGTCACCCACGACGGTGTGTCGGTTGCGAAGGAAATCGAGCTTGAGAACCCGTACGAGAATATGGGCGCGC
>NZ_DAISHJ010000152.1:0-10392 GCF_036822615.1 Aggregatilinea sp.
GATGGTCGCGTCGCCGGAGCCCGTCGTGCCGACCAGCGGCTCCGGGCGGAAGCACGGCGCCCACAGCTCCCGGCTGCGCCAGCCGTCCCCGTTCAGGAACGGCGCGCCCTCCGGCCCGGTGCGCAGATACAGCCCCCGGTCGCCCATCTTGATCACGACCACGCGCGCGCCCAGATCCAGCACGCGCTGCGCCAGATCGGACACCACCGCGTCGGACCACTCACCGGGCTTCAGCATCGTGCCGTTCAGCATGAACCACAGCTCGTCCACGCTCGGCAGAAAGACATCCACGTACGGCAGCGCGCGCTCGAGCACCAGCGGCCAGTTGACCTGCCCGCTCGGCCCGCTCGGATCGGGCAGCGCCATGTCCAGCGACGTGATCGTGTCCGTTTCCTTGACGCGCCGCACCATCTCGACCAGCCCCGCGCCCTCGTTGATGTACATCTGGCGCATGAACGGCGGATAGCCGAAGTGGAACAGCCGCACGTCGTGCAGCCGGTCGTAGGGCACGTCCTCCACGCCGAAGGTATGGTTGGCCCCGGCGCAATGCATGAAAAACCGATCCGTGCGCGGCGGGCTGATCACCACCGTGTACGAGCTGGTTTCGCCCGGCGCGACGATCATATCTTCCGCCAGGGCGGGATCGTCCTCACGGATCAGGCGCAAAATGATCTGCCCGAACGGGTCGTCGCCCACCTTGCCCATCAGGCTGGTGGCGATGCCCAACCGGTGCAGGTTGCGCCCCGTGTTGGAGACGGAGCCGCCCGTTGCCAGCAGCGCGGGGCCGATCTCGGCGAGCGACCCCGGCGCAAAAAACGACTTCAAATCGGTCGCGGGGATCTGCGGAATAATGTCCAGGCAGATATGCCCCGCCACCACCGCCTCGACGCGGGTCATGTCAGCCGCCCAGTTCCGCCAGCGCCTCGTCCACGCTCAGGCCGGTGTGGATCATGCGGCTCAACACGCCCATCATCTGGCGCGGATCGGGAGCCTGGAACACGTTACGCCCGATGAACATACCGTTCGCGCCCGCGTCCAACGCGCCCTGTACCATCTCCAGCGCCTCGCGCAGCGAGTCCGTCTTCGGCCCGCCCGCGATCAGGATCGGGCGGTACGCCGCCGCCGTCACGGTGCGGAACGTCTCCGCGCTGCCGCTGTAGTCGGTCTTCAGGATGTCCGCGCCCAGCTCCGACGCCATGCGCGATCCGAGCGCGATGTAGTCCGCGCTGTAAATGTCGTGATCGGCCCGCTTGCCCCGCGCCATCGGCTCGATAATGCAGCCGATGCCCAGCGCTTCGCACTGCTCCGCCATGCGCGCCACGTCCTCGACCTGCCGCGCTTCGGCATCGGGATCGTCGTAGCCGATGAACATGTAGGTCAGCACGGCGTCCGCGCCCATCCGGGCCGCGCCTTCGACCGTCGAGATCATGCGCCCGCGCCCTTCTTCAGAGCCGAGCGCTTCCGGCGAGCGCCAGCGGTTGGTCCAGTCCACGCGCAGGATCAGGCCCGGTGCGCCGCGCCCGGTGAACACGTGCGCGAACATGCGCGCCGTGCCGGGGCCGACCAGGAACGCATCCGCGCCCGCGTCCGCCAGCGCTTCGAGCGTTTCGCCGGGGTGCTGCACGCCGGGGATCGCGCCCAGGTGCACGCCGTGGTCGAAGGCTACCACCGCCGCGCGGTGATCGGACGGGTTGAGGATGCGCCCAATGCGAATCGTCTTGCCGGGATTGTTAAACACGTAAGGGGAAGCCATGAATGAACTATCCTTCCACGAAGGGAACCGGGGCCGTTTCCAGAATTTTGCCCTTTACGGTGCTCGCGCAAAGAAGGGCGCATCACAATACGCCCCATCGAAGCTGCATCGTCTCTGTTTTCACGCTGCGTTCGGGGCAGCAAACAGGCGTGTCCAGGTCGCTATCCACCGTTTAGTTTAATGACACAACAAAATCATTTCTTTGTCAAGCAGAAGCGGATTCATGTCCTGTGCGCGGCTGTCATAGGTCATTTTGGCGGCTCAAAACCGTCGTCATTCGCCGTCCGATCCCGGGAATTTTTGACACGCCCCGGCATGAGGCGTATAGTCCCGCGCGATCAGCAGGCTGGCCGGGATCACCCCGGATCGTTGGAGATTCGCTTCAATGGATGTCGAGCACCGCGTCGTGATGGAAGTGCGGCACGTCCCGCGCTACCGCCTCATGATCGCTTTGCAAGAACTGGGCGCGGAAATGGTCGATGTGGCATCGGTGATCGCGCCGCGTTGGGCCGCGCACATCGAGTCGCTGGAGCCGGACATCGTCGGCATCGTCGAGGTCCCGCGCGACCGGCTGGTGATCGAAGGCGTGCGCGTCGAGGTCGAGCGCGTGCACTCCTACATCCTGCGCCAGACCGAGCGCTACCGCCGCTAAACGCGTGCGGACCGGCCCCGATCCGCGCCGCCAGCGTCCCCCTGGTAAAACTGCACCTACTCGACTCACCTCCCGATCTGATAAAATAGAGGTGTTTCCGAAAAACCTCCCCATCGAACGCCAATCAATCTGTAATGAGGAAGACCTGTGGCGCAAACCCGATCGGACATTCGCAACGTTGCTATCATCGCGCATGTTGACCACGGCAAGACAACGCTGGTGGACGGCATGCTCAAACAGGCTAAAGTATTCCGCGACACGGCCAACGTCGGTGAGCGCATTCTGGACAGCAACGCGCTGGAACGCGAGCGCGGCATCACGATCCTGTCAAAGAACACCGCTGTCACCTGGAACGGCATCAAAATCAATATCGTGGACACCCCCGGCCACGCCGACTTTGGCGGCGAGGTCGAGCGCGTGCTGAATATGGTCGATGGCGCGCTGCTGCTCGTGGACGCCGTAGACGGCCCCATGCCGCAGACGCGCTTCGTGCTGCGCAAGGCCCTCGAACTGGGCCTGCGCGTGATCGTGGTCATCAACAAGGTGGACCGTCCGCACGCCCGCGTCGAAGAAGTGCTCAACGAGACGTTCGACCTGTTCATCGAACTGGGCGCGACGGACGAGCAGGCCGAATTCCCGGTGGTTTACGCCGTCGGGCTGGAAGGCTACGCGGGCTACACGCCCGACGAAGTCGAGGATAATCTCGCGCCGCTGTTCGAGACGATCCTCAAGGAAGTGCCCGGCCCACAGATCCACCCGGACGACCCGACACAGCTTCAGGTTACCACACTGGAATACGATAACTACAAGGGCCAGATCGGCGTCGGGCGGCTGCTGTCGGGCGCGATGCGGCGCGGCATGGACGTCGTGCGCTTGACGCCCCAGGGCGAGCGCCAGACGGGCAAGATCGTCTACCTGTTCACCTATCACAACCTGTCCAAACAGGAAGTGGACGAGGTGTTGGCGGGTGACATCGTGGCCTTCGGCGGCTTCGAGGATCTGGGCATCAGCGACACCATCGCGGACCCAATCGTCGAAAAGCCGCTGCCGCCCATCAGCATCGAAGAACCGACCGTGCGCATGACCTTCGGCGTCAACACCTCGCCCTTCGCCGGGCGCGAAGGCAAAACCGGGTGGGGCACGTCACGCCGCCTGCGCCAGCGCCTGGTCGAAGAGACCCGCAGCAACGTCGCCCTGCGCGTCGCGGACGGCGAATCGCCGGATCGCTTCGTGGTCAGCGGGCGCGGCGAGCTGCACCTGGGCATCCTGATCGAAACGATGCGCCGCGAGGGGTACGAGTTCGAGGTCAGCAAGCCGGAAGTGATCTACCACACCGACCCCGACACGGGCGAAACGCTGGAGCCGATCGAGGAAGTGTACATCGAGGCAGCCGACGAGATGGTCGGAACGGTAGTCGAGCTGCTCGGGGTGCGGCGCGGCATCATGCAGGACATGCGCAGCCAGAACGGCACAACCTTCCTGAAGTACCTCGTCCCGACGCGCGGCCTGCTGGGCTTCCGCGCCCACTTCATGCGCGCCACCAGCGGCCTGGGCCAGATCAGCAGCCTTTTCCACGGCTACGACTCGATGGTCGGGCCGATCCCGCGCCGCCAGTTCGGCAGCCTCGTCGCTTGGGAAGCGGGCGTCGCGGCGCAGTATGCGATGACGCACACACAGCAGCGCGGCACGTTCTTCATCGAGCCGGGCGCAGAGGTCTACGAAGGCATGGTCATTGGCGAGCACATCCGGCCTGAAGACCTGGCCATGAATGTCACCAAAACCAAGCAGCTCAGCGCGATCCACACCAAGTATTATGGCGAGGAGCTGCGCCTCAACCCGCCGCGCCAGATGAGCCTGGACGACGCGATCGAGTTCCTGTCGGAAGACGAGCTGCTCGAAGTGACGCCGCAGAGCCTGCGCATCCGCAAGCGCATCCTCAACAACGAGGACCGTATGAAGGAACAAAAGCGCCGCGAGAAGTTGATCGAGGGCGCGGGCTAGCTCCCGCCGCGCGAACCCAGATTTTCGGAGGGGCGTATTGTTATGCGCCCCTTTTTTTGTTGCGCTGCGCAGAGCGCCTCACGCCCGGCCCCTCTTCAATCGGATTGGAGCGGGGAGACAAGCAAAATCACCGAGAATTTTATAGGGGCGGGTTTGCACCCCATACGCATTAAGTGAAGTCTTTTCGAGGGGAACACCGTCTTTCGTAGGGGCGGGGCTTGCTCCGCCCGTTGTCTTCAAAGCCGGGTAGGGCAAGCCCACCCCCTACGAAGAACACACCGGAAACACCCAATGAGGCCAGTTAGTTACCTACCCTAACTTTCTTTTTGAGGTATGATTATGCGGCGGGCAGCGTGCACCTTGCCCCCTGGATTTGTATGAAAGGACCCCACTCGCAAATGGCTACCCATATCGAACACGAAATCGCCCAACAACCCGACGTGCTGAGCAACCTGATCGCTGCTGAAAAGGATCACGTCGTTGAAATCGCCCGCCGCATCAAGCAGCTTCAGCCGAAATATGCCGTGATCATCGCCCGCGGCACGTCCGATAACGTCGCGCGCTACGGGCAGTATATGTTCGGCGGGCTGGCGGGCCTCTACGCCGGGCTGGCGACGCCGTCGCTGACCACGCTCTACGACGCCACGCCGCGCTTCGACGACGCGCTGGTGATCGGCGTTTCGCAGTCGGGGCAGTCCTTGGAACCGACCCGCGTGCTCGAACAGGCGCACGCCCAGGGCGCGGTGATGACGCTCTCGATCACCAACGATCCCACCTCGCCGCTGGCGCAGGTCTCCGACGAGCACATTGCGCTGCACGCCGGGCCGGAAAAAAGCCTCGCCGCGACCAAGACCTACACGGCGTCGCTGCTGGCGATTGCGCTGCTGGCGGCTGCGCTGGGCGAGCCGGACGGCTGGCAGGACGAGATCGCGGAAGTGCCCAACTGGGCCGCGCAAACCCAGTCCATGCACCAGGGCACGCGCGCCGCTGCCGCCCGCTATACGTTTATGACGCACTGCGTCACGCTGGCACGCGGCTACAACTACTGCACCGGCTATGAGATCGCAATCAAGCTGAAGGAACTCAGCTACGTCGCCGCCGAAGCGTACAGCTCCGCCGACTTCCACCACGGGCCCAAGGCGATCGTGTCTCCCGGCTTCCCGCTGATCGCCATCGCGCCGGAAGGCAAAGCGCTCGACACCATGCGCGAGTCGCTGGACACCTTCGCGGGGTCGCAGGCGGATCTGGCGATCATCTCGAACGTGCCGGACGTGCTGGAACGCGCCAACCTCGCGCTGCCGATCCCGGCGGGCATTCCCGAATGGCTCAGCCCGATCATCGCGGTGATGCCGGGCCAACTGCTCGCGTTCGGCCTGTCGGAAGCGCGCGGCGTGGAGGTTGATCACCCGCGTGGGCTGAACAAGGTGACGATCACGGAGTAACGCGGGGAACGTTCTGTGTGAATAAACATCGTAGGGTCAATTCATGAATTGCCCCTACAGACATTGCGTTTTTTGGTAGGGGCGTATCGCAATACGCCCCTACGTGATCATGTGCAGTTTTTGCGCTTTGTTTCGACTAACAACCGACCCCTGCAACCTATAAACTGTTCTTTAGCTCGCGCTGGAAAGCTCCCCGAACACGATCATACGCTTGTTGTCCACGCGGTACGGGTGGCACGTGATCAGCGTGATGTCCGCGACGTCGCCGCCCAGCACCCACACGTCATCCGGGTCCACGATCTGTTTTTCGCGCACGGTGTACGTGTAGCGCTGGCCGTTGCGCGACGTGATGATGATCTCGTCGCCCGGCTCCAGGTTTTCCAGATAGCGGAAAAGCTCGCCGAAGATGTCGTTGTGCGCCGACAGCACCATATTTTGCCCGTCGCCGGGACTGCCGCTGCCCGGCAGATGGCCGACGCCCTTTTGCAGCGTGTACCAGTCGTCGCCCTGGTAGACGGAGGCATTCACGCCAATCGCGGGGATTTCGATCTGCGCGGGCGCGGGACTGTTCGCGGAGGGTGTGGGCAGCGCGGACTGCGGCGCGTTGATCTGCGCAGCCACGGCGGGGCGCACGCTTTCGGGTACTTCGTCGTAATTGAAGACCGCCACGCCATTGGTTTCGTCCGGCGAATAGTGGCCGCTCGGCAGCACGTACGACGACACGCGCAGGTCCGGCGCGGGACTGGGCGTCGGGCGCATCGCTTCCGCGCCCTGCTGGATCTCCGCCGACTTCTGCTGTAGTTCGTCGATCTTATTGTTTTCGATCAGCACGAGGTAAACGCCGATCCCGATCACGACCAGGATGCCCAGCACGCCGACGACCTCCACGGCCATCAGCACCCGGTCGAAGGCCGAGCGGCGGCGGGCACGGACCTCGCCCGAATCCGGCGATCCGAGCGGCACAGCCTGCGGTTTGCGCCGCGTCCGGCGGACCAGCGGCTCCGGTTCGGGGTCGGGATCGTCCTCGAAGCGCGGCACATCGTCGGTGATGTCGTACGTCACGGGCAGTTCCAGCGGCTCGACTTCCGCCGCCGCCTCGTGCTGCTGCGGCACGATCTCCGGTTCCGGCTCCGCGTCCTCGTCCGGCTGAATCTCGGACGGCAGCGGCACGTCCGGCATGGCAACGCGCCGTCCCTGCGTCTCGTAGCGGCGCAGGCGCTGCTGGCGCGCCTCCCGCTTACGGATCACCAGGATGCGTTCGAGTTCCTCGATCGACAGCTCATCGACAGGCCGTCTGTCGCGCATAGAAATTATCTCACCGCCTGAACAGGCTCACCCGATTTGTACGCCACGGCAAAGATCTCGCGCTCGAAAAACCAGCGGAACGGCGGCCAGTGGAAGAAGGCATAGCGCAGTCCGGCCAGCACGGGATTCTCGTGACGGTGCTGCGGCGGCGAATCGAGCCAGATGTGCCCCTCGAACCCGGCCTGGCGCAGCGCGCGTTTCATGCTGAGCATCGACTGCTCGTTGACGTGCACGTCCTTGTTGTGCTCCACCAAAAACTGCCGGGGATCGGCGGGATAGGCGTCGCCCTTGCCGGTCATCCGCCGGAAGAACCGCACAAACGGATAGGCGTAGCGGTCGTACCAGATGTTCGGCGCGGTGTGGATGATCAGCCGCCCGTCGTCCTTGAGCACACGGCGCGCCTCGACCAGCGAAGCGTGCAGCTCCCAGGGATGCAGGTGCTCCACGATGTCGAACATCAGCACGCGGTCGAAGGCCCCGGTCGGATACGGGTACAGCTTCGCGTCGGCCTGAGCCAGCGCCATGACAGCGGAAGCCTGATCCGGGTCGCGCTCGATCAGCTCGCGCGAGAGCTTGATCGCCGCGTGCGCGTAGTCGAAGCCGTAGGCGTCCGCACCCAGGTGCGCGCAGTGCCGCACGATCTCGCCGCGTCCGCAGGCCACGTCGAGGACTTTCATGCCCGGGCTGACCGCCGCCAATTCGAATGCCGCCTTGAGCCGCCGCGAAAGCTGTTCGCCCTCGCTGGCGATGAACTCATCATACCCTTCGCAGGCAGTGAGGAAATATTCCTCGGTGTACAAATCAGATGGCAGTGGTGCGGGCCGTTGATCGGTCAAGACGGTTTCCCCCATGACGAGCGTAATTTTGCGCGATTATACAAAGCGGCCCACCCGTGCGCCACCGGATCGGGCCTGCGCGGGCGTTCCTGAGCGAGCCTTTAGACACCGAAGCGCCGCAGCAGGCCGCGCACGAAGCTCCATTCTTCCAGGCCCAGGTACGAGGCCAGGAAGCTGTAAATCACCAGCCCGGCCCCGCCCGCCGCGCCGACGGTCAGCGCGAAGCCGATCAGCGAGCCGGGCAGCAGGTGTTCCAGCACCAGCGCGATCCCCCACGCGACGCCGCCCATGATCGCGGCGGCGAAGCTCGCCCGTGCGACGGTGCGCAGCAGGTGCTGGCGTCCGTAGCCGTCCAGCTTATGCCACAGCAGCCGCGCCGAGATCCCCGTGTGAATCAGGTGCTTGACGGAGTCCGCGACCATCAGCGCGAAGAAGCTGTACCACGGCAGCAGCACGATCGCCACGACCATATACGCGCCCAGGCTCACCAGCCCGATTAGCGCGGGCGTCAGCGTGTCCTGCTGCGCGTAGAAGGCATACACCAGCAGCAGATCGACCGCCGCGAACGGCAGCCCAAGCAAATACAGCCGCAGCGCCAATGCCGTCGTGGCCGTGTCCCCTGCCAGGAACTTGCCGTGCTGGAAGATCAGCCCGACCACCGGCCCGGCCAGCACAAACAGGCCCACCGCCGCCGGGATGATCAGCACGATCGCCAGCCGCAGCCCCTGGCCGAGCGTATTGCGAAAGTGCTGCTTCGCTTCCGTCCCGGTCGCCACCGCCTGCCGTGAGAGCGTCGGCAGAATCGCGGACGAAATCGCAATCGCCACCAGCCCCTGCGGGAACTGGATCAGCGTCGTGGCCCAGTTCATGTAGGCGAGGCTGCCCTCGCCGGTTCGCGTGGCGAGGTTGTAGCTGAACGGGCGGTTGATCAGCACGTCCAGCGCCAGCGTCGCCAGGACGGGGATATACAGCACGCCGATCCGCCGCACGCCGGGGTGACTCAACGCGCCGCGCACGGAAATCCGCAGGCGGGCGTCGCGCAGGCCGGGGGCCTGGAGCAGCATTTGCACCACCGCCCCGACCAGCCAGCCAACCGCCGCCGCCGTGATGTCCAGGCGATCCGCCAGCGCGACGGTCGTCACGACGATGGTCCCGTTGAACACCGTCGAGGCGAAAGCGGGCCACGTGAAGCGCCGCAGCGCGAAGAGCACGCCCGACAGCACCGCGAACAGGCTCAGCGCCATCAGTGCGGGGGCCGTCACGCGCAGCAGCCGCGTCGCCTCGTCGATCACGTCCGGCGCGGTCTTGTCGCTGGCGACCACGCGGATCACGACCGGAGCCAGCAGTTCCAGCGCCAGCACCAGCACGCTCAGGCTGATCACGACCAGCCCCAGCAGGATATTGACCAGCCGCCACAGTTCCTCGCGGTCCTTGTGCTGCGCGTACTCGCTGAGCACGGGGACCAGCGCCGAATTGACGTGCCCGCCGATCAGCAGGTCGTACAGGCCGCGCGGCACGACCAGCGCCAGATTGAGCGCGTCCACGGCAGCCCCCGCGCCGAACAGCGCCGAGATGATCGTCTCGCGGACGAGTCCCAGCACGCGGCTGGTGATGTTGCCCAGGGCGATCACGGTTGTCGCGCGGACCATTCCGGCGGAAGGCGTATCCAGGGGAACGTTATCGCGGAGCGGGGCAGCAGCGGCATCGGTCATGGCCGCATCGATGTTTTCTTCCAGCACAGCGTCCTCGAATGCCCAGACAGGCAGCGGCAAGTCGCCATCACGAACGGCCTACTGTACCGTCAGCATCCCGAACGCGCCACAGCTGCAAGGTGATCGGTGGCGGAAAGGCAGTTTTTAGTCGTTAGTGGTCAGTGGTCAGTGGTCAGCGAGCGGGCACCGCAGAGGCGAGCATCCGGGGTAATTCGTAGGGGGTAGGGATGCGGTTTAACAAATACAGTCCGGTGACCGGTGGAAACCTCACCCCCGGCCCCTCCCCAATCGGATTGGAGAGGGGAGACAGGCAGGCCCAATGGGGTTTTGTAGGGCGGCGTGAGAATGCGGTGATCTCCGCGCAACAAAAAAAGCGCGCTCACGCGCGCCGGTCTTCCCTACCGACTAAAAACTACCACTGACAACTTGCTCTTTTACCGCATCACGCTGCGACGCAGCGCGCGCACCTTGCTCTGAAGCTGCTGGAAATAGTCTGTCTCGGTGATCTCGGACACCTGCTGGTCGCGCTGGGACGCGTTGATCTCGATGCGAAGCTGCTCGACCTGCTGCGTCAGGCGCACCTCGCGCCGCTGGACCTCGCGCCGCATGTCCTGAAAGCCGCGCGCCAGATCGCCCAGCTCGTCGCCGCGATCCGCCAGCGCCGCCAGCGCATCCGCCTCGCCGGGCGGGG
>NZ_DAISHJ010000153.1:0-10290 GCF_036822615.1 Aggregatilinea sp.
CTTGGCCCGGCGCGCAGCGGGATCACCGCGTCCGGCGCGACCCACTGCCGCGCCACGAAGCCGCGTGTGCGTGCCGCCCCCTCGGCGGCGTCTTCCGGCGCGCCGCAGCACGCTTTCGGCGTATGCTGCGTCCACGGCAGCAGCGATCCGTCCGGCATCACGACGAAATTGCCGTGAAACGAGCACAGTGCGTTTTCGCAGCCCGGCGGCTCGAACGCCTCGCGCCGCACGCGCCCGCCCGTCTGCGTCTCGACGGCGCAGATCACGTCGGGGATCGTCACGCGCTGCGCGTCCTCCGGCGGCGCAGGATACCGCCCGAAGTAGCTGACCGGCTGGAAGTGCACGCCGCGCACGGCGGGCACGTGCGCCAGCGCGAAGTCGATGATCGCGCCCACGCGGTCCATGTTGACGCCCGGCACGAGCGTGGGAACCAGCACCACGCCGATCTCGTTCTGCGCGCAGTGCTCGATCGCCTTGCGTTTGGCCGCCATCAGCGCCGCGCCGCGCAGGGTCCGGTAAATGGCGTCGTCCGTGCCGTCGAACTGCAAAAACACCGATGCGACGCCCGCCGCCTTCAGCCGCGCCGCATAACCGGGATCGGCGGCAAGGCGCAGGCCGTTGGTGTTCACCTGGATGAAGCCAAAGCCCATCGACCGCCCCAGCGTGGCGATCTCCGGCAGGTCGTCCCGCACGGTCGGCTCCCCGCCCGAAAGCTGCACGTTGCACGGCCCGCCACTGTCCAGCAGCCTGCGGAACCACCCCGCGATCGTGTCCAGATCGGGATCGGCAGGCGCGGGGCCGCCCGCATCCGCGAAGCACACCGGGCACTTCAGGTTGCACCGTTGTGTGACTTCCAGCAGCGCCGTGCACGTCTGCTGCCGGTGATCGGGGCACAGGCCGCAGTCGAACGGGCACCCCTGCTCGACCGCCGTCAGCGGCGCGCGCGGATAGGCCGGGATCTTGGGCCGGGCCCACGCCGTATACGCCGGGTCGCCGCGCCACACGATCGTCTCGAACGCGCCGTGCTGGGGGCACGACTTGCGCAGCAGCACGTCATCGCCCCGCTGCACGCGCTCGGCGGGGATGCGCGCCAGACACTCCGGGCAGACGCTTTCGGTCTGCGCCAGAATCCGCTCCTCGGCAGCGATCACGGCTCGTCCTCGCCCGTCATTTCATACTCGTCCAGCAGCGCCCGCACTTTCTCGTACGTGCTCACGACGATCGTCGGGCAGCGCGCGGCCATGTTCGCGGAACTGCCCGCGATAATGTCGTTGCAGGTGATGCCGCCGTACTGCGCCCCGAACTCGTCCTTGAACCAGCTCACCAGGGCCCGCACCATGAAATCCAGCCGCACGTCGTCCTTTTCCTCGGGCGCGCCTTTGCCCGCGTAGAGGCTCAACAGGCATGCGCCGCCGGTCAGCCCGCCGCAGATCTCGCCCGAAAACCCCAGCCCTCCGGCCAAGCCGCGCGTCGCCCGCACGAGGTCGGGATTCTGCTTGCCCTGATCTTCCAGCCCCATGCTGACCAGGATTTGGCTGCAATAAAACCCCTGCTGCTTGAGCTGCAGCATCCGCATGAGATCGTCCATCGCTGCCAGACCTCCTCACAACCGCATCTTTGTTTGCCCTGACCGCCGATCGCTGGCGGCTGATCGCGGCTTTAACCTGTGCTTAAACTGCCACCTGACGACGGTTAACTTTCTTTTACGCGCTCTTTTTCTCTTTTCGAGCGATCAACAAAATATAGCCCGGCTTCGCGCCCGCCACCGCGTTCTGCATCGCTCCCGCGCCTTCCCCCGCCGCGCAGGCCCAGAACGCCCCCAGCGACCCGTACTCGAAGATGATCCGCGCGGCCAGGTCCGCCAGCGCCCGCGTGTGATCCTCCATCAGCACGAATGCCAGCCCGTGCACGCTCAGCGCCGGGATCAGCGTCTCGGGCGACAGTGCGCTGCCCAGGCACGTCGCTATCGGCAGATCGTCCCGTGCGGGCGCGCCTGCCGGTCGCCGCGCGTGCATGTCGCTGATCACGAGATAACCGCCCGCGCGCAGCACCCGGCTGAATGCCGCCAGCGCCCGGTTCAGGTCGGGAATGAGCGACAGCACACACTCGGCCAGCACCGCGTCGAACGTCCCGGGCGCGAACGGCAGATCCTCGCCGCGCCCCCGCACCAGCCGCAGATCCGGCGCGCGCGTGCGTCCCGCCGCCAGCAGCGCTTCGGACGGATCCAGCCCCACCGCGTCGAACGTCCCGCTCAAATGCTCGACCGTCGCCCCCGCGCCGCAGCCCACGTCCAGCACGCGCGCGCCTTCCGGCAGCCTACAATGCACCAGCGCGTGATCGGTCAGCGCCAGCCCGCCGGGACGGATCGTGTCGCCCGTTACCTGCCGGATCGCGGCCTGCTCGAACAGGTTGCGCGGCTTCTCTCCGCTCATTTATCTTCCAGAAGCTGCTCGACGTCGGCCATTTTGCCCGTCGCCAGATCCTCGGAGATGTACACCTGTCCGCACTGCGGGCACACCGGCAGATCGACCGGGAAGCTGCTGCCCATGTACGACACGTTGATCTTTTTCGTCTCCAGCGCGCAGCCGCACTTTCCACACACCCATTCGGGCGTGTTTTGTTCGGGCACAGCGGTCATGACTTGCCCCCTTCGCCCACGTCCATGCGGTGGCTGTAGGCGTTGAACACGACGAACGCCTCGCCTTCCAGCGCGTACTCGACCCAATACGTCACCGCGCCAGGGCGGTAATGCGCCAGGATGTGCCCCGTCGCCGGGTTCACCAGCCGCGACCCCGTGCGCTCCGCCTGCGCGATCACCTGCTGCACGTCTTCGATCAGGATCAGGCGATCTTCCAGGCGCGCCCGCACCTCATCGGCCATGCGCAGTTCGATCCGTTCGTACTCGTCCTGTCCGCTCACCATCTCTCCCCATACCGTTTTCAACAGGCTGCGCTTGAGCCGCACGCGGTTTTCGTGCCGCTGCGAATAGCCGGGCCCATGCGCGGCAGGATCGCCCTCCGCGCCGAAGATCAGGTCCAGCAGGTGCAGCGTGCGCTTGCCCTGCGCGGCGAAAAAGTCGCGGCACACGGCGCAGTACGTCACGTAATCCGCCGGGCTTTCCGCCACGCGGCGGCGCACCGTGGCCTGCGCCAGATCGCGGTTGGTCAGCCACATCTGCCCGCCATACCCGCAGCAGGTCGTCTTTTCGCGGCTCAGCGGCAGCTCCTCGACGGCGTAGCCCAGCCGCGTCACGATCCGCCGCACGCTGTCGTGCATGTGCGGCTCGTAGCGCGTCGTGCACGGATCGTGAATCGAGATCGCTCCAGTCGCCGCCGGGTGCGCGCCGTCCGGCAGGCCGTCCCGGTCGAACACATCCCACAGCGAGACCAGTTCGGCGCCGGGCAGGTGCGTCTTGAACACCTGATAACAGCTTGAGCACGCCAGCACCAGCGCCGGGCGGCCCATCGCCTCGTACCGCGCGCGGAACGCGTCCAGCGATTCCCCGAACAGGTCCGCACGACCCGCCCAATCCGCAGGCGCGCCGCAGCAGCCCAACGCCAGCCCGACCCCGCCCGCGAGATCGTCTTGCAGCCAGTCGTAGATCCGTTCCACGTACTCCGGGTGCGACGCGCTAAGCTGGCAGCCGGGGAAAAACAGGTACGCGCTCGCCGCCGTGCCCGGCTGGTGGCGGACCAGCGTAAACTTATCGCTGTTGCTGAACGCCATATCGCGCAGCGCGAAGTCGTGTGCGGAGGGCGGCATCCGGTTTTGCGCCACCATGATGCGCCGCGCTTCGCTGCACACCGCGCCCATATTCAGGTTCGTCGGGCAGACTTCCGCGCACAGCCCGCACACCGCGCACGAGTTGATGAAGCGGTTCGAGTGCCGCTCGCCCATGACGATCGACAGGTTGTTGTAGATCTCGCGGATGTACTTCTTCGGGTAACCGCCGTAGTGCGCCAGATATTCGCAGACCTTCACGCACTCCATGCACTCGCACTGAATGCAGCGCCCCGCCTCGTCGGGCGTGTATGCGCCCTGCGCGTCGCCCGGCGGCACGGCATCCAGCGGCGCGATCCCGTCCAGCGACGTGTACAGCGCCGTCACATACGATCCCTCGTTTTGCCGCGACGCCGCCAGCGAGACGTGCTGCACGGCGCGGTCGATCGACGTCGCCGCCCGGCGGCCCTCCGCCATCGACGTTACCGGCGACCATCCCGCGCCCGGACGCACCAGCCCGCCCCCGGCGAACACGCCCTCGCGGCTGGTCTGCGCCGTCAGCGGATCGACCGACAGCGCGCCATCCGCCTCTAAATCCAGCCCCCACGCATCCGCCGGAGCGCGCCCCGCGCCCAGATACACCGCGTCGAACGTCCCCGCCAGCGTTTCGAGCGCCGCCCCATCTTCGACCGGCGCATTCAGCCGCACGTCGATCCGCAGCGTTCCCAGCACGGCGAAATCGGCCTCGATCTCCGCCTGCAGCGCGTCCGCGTCGGGATGCGCCCACAGGCTCCCGCCCAGGCGATTCCCGGCCTCGAACAGCGTGACCGCGTACCCCTTGCGCGCCAGATCGACCGCCGCCGTGAGGCCGCTGAAGCCGCCGCCCACCACTGCGATACGCTGCTCACGGGCGGGCAGTGGTCGCGGCGCCGGACCCGCCGCGCCGTAATCGAGCGCCGCGCGTTCCAGCGCAACCAGAGCCAATGATGCGCCCGCCTGCCCGCGCAGGCACGCCGCGCGGCACGGCTCGTCACACAGGCGGCTGAGAAGGCGCGGAAACGGCACGGTTTTGTCGTACAGCCGCCGCGCCGCCGTAAAGTCGCCGCGACCTAGCGCGCCCAACATGCCCCGCGCATCGACGTGCAGCGGGCAGGTCGCCTGGCACGCGGGCGCGTGCTCCTGAATGCACAGCGATTCGAGTTCTCGGCGTTGTTTTTGATCGGTCAGATTGATCATGATGCTCCCGCCGGTACGATCTCCGCGAAAGGAACAGTGCTACCGCGAATACCGAAAGGGGGCGGGTTTGGACCCCCGCCCCCATAGACCGTGAGCATTCTCACCCCCGCCCGGCCCTTGTGCTTCCCCCCGGCTGCCCACCTGCGGCAGCCGCCCCGGTCGCGGGGGGTCAGTGTGCTCTTGCCTATTGCTTTCAGTCAGCCGTCAATCCCGAACGGCTAACTGCTTCTCTACACGGGTTCCGACATCGCCGCCAGGACCTTTTCGGGCCGGGCAGGCAGATGCGTCACGCGCGCACCGGACGCGTTTTTGATCGCGTTGAGGATGGCGACATGCGGCGAGGTCAGCGGCAGTTCGCCCACGCCAGCCGCCCCAAACGGGCCGTTTTCGCGCGGGGTCTCCACGTAGATGATCTCGATGTCGTCGGGGATATCACGGATGGTCGGCACGCCCGCGCCCAGCATGGTCGAGTGCTTCTTGATGTCCTCGAAGTCCTCGCTCAGCGCCAAACCGACGCCCTGCGCCAGTCCGCCGTAGATCTGGCCGTCCACCACCAGCTTGTTGTTGATCTTGCCGATGTCGGCCACCAGGGTCAGTTTGTCCACGACCGTCTTGCCGCTCTTGACGTCCACGTCCACTTCGGCCATGAACACGCCGTACATGTACACCGCGAACGGCGCACCCTGGGCGTTGGCGTCGCAGTTGCTGGCCGAGGCCATCGTCCACTTGCCTTCGTGGCGAAGCTGACGACCTTCGGCGACCATCTCGTCATAGGTGCGAAACGATCCGTCCGCCTTGCGCATGGCCGCGATCAAAGACTCGCACGCCAGCTTGATGGCGTTGCCGGTCATGACTTGGCTGCGGCTGCCGCCCGACGGCCCGCTGTTGGGCACGCGCGCGGTGTCGTTCATCACCAGCTTGATCTGCGCGGGGTCCAGTTCCAGCGGCAGCAGCGCCTGATGCGCCGTGCCCAGCGTGCCCATATCCGCGCCCTGGCCGTGATCCTGCCAGGAGTTGTAGATCGTCACGCCCTCCGGCGTCAGTTCGGCCCAGGCCTCCGAGCCGTCCGGCCCGTCCAGGCCGCAGCCGTAGATGCCGATCGATACGCCGACGCCCTTCTTGTGCTCGTCGGTCGAGTTTTCCTTGGCCTTCTGCAGCGCCGCCTGATACTTCGGGCGCATCAGGTCGATCATCTCCGGCAGGCTGTAGACTTCCGGCTCCTGGCCGGTCGGGGTCGTCGCGCCGGGGCGGTAGACGTTCTTGTAGCGCAGCTCCAGCGGGTCCATGCCCAGCTTTTCGGCCAGCTCGTCCATCAGGCTCTCGGACGCCAGGAACGCCTGCGGCGATCCATACGCGCGGAAGGCCGATCCCCAGACGTGGTTGGTGGCAACGGTATGCCCCATACCGCGAATGGCCGGGATGTCGTAGCCCGCGCCCATGAACTGCGCGCCACGCAGCGTCAGCAGGTCACCGAACTCCGAGTAGGGCCCGTGGTCCACGACCCAGTCGGTTTCCATGGCCAGCAGCTTGCCTTCGTCGTCGGCAGCGAACTTCATTTTGACGAAGAACGGCGAGCGCTTGCCGGTGTACTGCATGTGCTGCGCGTAGTTGTAGCGCAGGAAGACCGGACGCCCGGTCGCCATCGCGGCGACGCCCAACAGCGCTTCCATCGTCGGGCTGAACTTGTAGCCGAAGGTCGCCCCGGCGGGATTCTGCACCAGCCGCAGCTTCTCCGGCTCGATGCCCAGGCCCGGCGCGATCATCGCGTGGTGCAGGTACAACCCGATGCTCTTGGAGTGGATCGTCAGGCGATCTTCCTCGTCGAAGTACGCGAAACCCACGTCCGGCTCCACCGTGAGATGGGGCTGCCGCTGGAGATAAAACTCGTCTTCGACTACGTGCGGCGCAGATGCCATGATCGAGGCGGTGTCCTCGCCCTTGGCGATCCGCTGCTCGAAGTAGACGTTGGGCGTGCCGGGGTGAATCTCGATGGCGTCGTCGGCCATGGCCGCCGGGGCGCTCATGTAGGCGGGCAGTTCTTCCACCTCCATGTGCACCTTCTCAGCGGCGGCGCGGGCGTGCGCATCGGTATCCGCACACACGATCGCGATCGCGTCGCCGTACTGGAAGATCTTCTCGTCGCACAGGATCGGGCGATCCCACCCGTCACCCTTGTTGCTGGGGAAGGTGATCAACCCGGTGATGCGGTTCTTGCCCTTGACGTCCTTATAGGTCAGCACCGCTTCTACGCCCGGCATCTTTTCCGCTTCGGACGTATCGATCGACAGGATATTCGCGTGCGAGACCTTCGCCTGCGCCAGCGCCAGATACAGCATATCGGGCGGCAGCTTCAGGCCCAGGTCCGAGCCGTAATCGAGCGTGCCGGTGACCTTGGCCGCCGCCGACGGGCGCGGGAAGCTGGTGCCCCAGATGTGCCCGTTGCTCGACTTGTACTCCAACGCCGATTCCGGCATTTCGCCGCGCATCACCTTTGCCGCGTCCATCACCGCGTCCACGTACGGCTTGTAACCATTGCAGCGGCAGACGTTGTGACGCTTCTGGAACCAGTCGCGCACTTCCGCGCGCGTGGGATCGCAGTTGAAGTCCAGCAACGCCTTCGCCGACACGACGAAGCCCGGCGAGCAGAAACCGCACTGCGCCGCGCCGTGCAGGATAAACGCCTTCTGGATCGGGTGGAGGTTGTCGGGGGTGCCGATGCCCTCGACGGTCAGCACGTTCGCGCCGTCGGGAATTCGGCTCATCTTGGTGATGCAAGCCAGGGTATACTTGCCATCAACCAGCACGGCGCATGCGCCGCAGTGGCCGTCTTCGCAACCGTCTTTTGTGCCGGTGAGCAGCATCTGGTGGCGAAGCACATCCATTAAGGTATCTTCGGGGTCAACGATCACCGTTCGGAGCAGACCGTTGACGTTTAAAGCGATCTTTCGCATCCTTTCCTCCAAAGAATAAATGAAACAGAGCGAGGGAGTACCAGACAGGCAAAAGCTTAAACCGGCTGGGAGCGTTTCACGTGTCTGTGGATGCGACGATCCGGCGCAAAAAAACGAGCGGCAGCCAACAGAACTGCCTGCTCGTTAGTGGACCGGACAGGTAATAGCGAGACACTGTGAACAGTTGTGGGGCATAACGAATATTAGTTTTAGCACTGCATCAGTACCTATATAAAATTACTTATGCCCCAAAGGGTTATCTATAACACATCCTTGTTTTCAGTATAGAGAGTTCAAAGAGTGTGTCAATTAAGTTGTTACACTTGTCACATCTATCGTTACGAATGATCACCGGGAGATGGCCGAGTGGCCTTATTCGAAGAAATCGCCGCATCGATCCGGCTGCAAATCGTGAATGGGGCGCTGCAGCCCGGCGACCGGCTGCCCTCCGTGCGCGAGATGTCCGAGCGCTGGGGCTGCGCGCCGGGCACGGTGCAGCGCGCGTACAAAGAACTGACCCGCCAGGGGTTGATCGCGGCGCAGGTTGGCCAGGGCAGCCGGGTCGCCGCGCGCGCGGAGGCGCATACCCCGCTGCGGCGCGCCGCGCTGACTAACCAGATCGAAGCGTTCCTGCTGGGCGTTTTCGCCGCCGGATATACGCCGGGCGAGGTGGAAAACGCCGTGCACACCGTGCTGGAACGCTGGCAGGCCCAGACGGGCAGCCCGGCGCACGCCCCGCTCGAAACGATCCGGTTCGTGGGCAGCCACGATCCCGGCATCCTGCTGCTCGCGCATCGCTTCGCGGAGCTTGCGCCGGGTTTCGCGCTGAAAATCACCTTCGCGGGCAGCGTCAGCGGCCTGATCGCGCTGGCGCGCTTCGGCGCGGATATCGCGGGCTGTCACCTGTGGGACGCCGACACCGGGACGTACAACAAGCCGTTCATCCGCCGCTTTTTACCGGGGCGGCAGGTCGCGCTGCTGACTCTGGCGCACCGCCGCGTAGGGCTGATCGTGCCGCCGGGCAATCCCGCTGCGCTCGGCTGCCTGCGCGATCTGGCAAACGAGCACCTGCGGTTCATCAACCGCCAGCAGACGGCGGGGACGCGCATCTGGCTGGACGAGCAGCTCGCGCAGCAGGGCATCAAAGCGGCGCAGATCCGGGGCTACGACGACGAAGCGGCCACACACCTGGAAGTGGCGGGAGCCGTCGCCAGCGGGCGAGCCGACGCCGGGCTGGGCGTCGAAGCGGCGGCGCTCGCCTATGGCCTTGACTTCGTGCTGCTGACCAGCGAACGATACGATCTCGTCATCCCGGCGGAAGTGTGGGATCTGCCCGCGCTGCGCACGCTGCGCGGCTGGCTGGCGTCGCACGACGCCAAGACCTCGATTGACGACCTGGGCGGTTACGACACGACGCACACGGGCCATGTAGAGTGGGTCGGTTAGCGCGCCCGGTTCTGCGCGCTCGAAGGACGAAGACGAATGAGTCTCACGATTCAGACAGTACCGCTTCAGCTTGAAAACCCGTTTCACCTCTCGTATGGCACGACCACCGTGCGCGAAAACGTGGTGATCGAACTTCCCGGCGCGCCCGGCGGGTACGGCGAAGCCGCCGTGGTGCCCTATACTGGCGAGACACCCGCCCGCGTGATCCGTTACCTGGAAGATCCGGCGGTCGCGGAGGCGGTACAGCGCGATCCGCTGCTGCTCGAAGACGCGATCGACGCTCTGCCGCCCGGCGAGTCCAGCGCGGCCCGCGCCGCCGTGGATATCGCCCTGCACGATCGCTGGGGCCGCGCGCTGGGCCAGCCGCTGTACCGCCTGTGGGGGCTGAACCCGGCCCGCTGCCCGCAAAGCTCGTTCACGGTCGCCATCGCGGACGACGAAGCGGAGTACCGCGAGCACATCCGCGCGGCGGGGGCGTTCGGCCTCATCAAGCTGAAGCTCGGCAGCGGCGACTGGCGGCGCGACCTGCATCTGGTCGATCTCGCGCGGGATACGGTGGGCAGCCGCTTTTGCGTGGACGCCAACGGCGGCTGGTCCGCGGAAGACGCCGCACAGATCATCCCGCTGCTGGCCGACCGGGATATTTTGTTCGTGGAGCAGCCCGTCGCGCGCGACGACTTCGCAGGCTGGAAGGCGCTGCGCGAGACGCTGCCCGCCGGGATGCCGCCGCTGATGGCCGACGAATCCGTGCAGGGCGTGGCGAGCGTGCCGCCGCTGGCGGGCCTCGCAGACGGGATCAACATCAAGCTGGCGAAGTGCGGAGGGTTGCGCGCCGCCCGGCAGATGATCGCGCTGGCGCGCAGCTACGGGATGCGCGTGATGATCGGCTGCATGGTCGAAAGCTCGATCGCCGTGACCGCCGCCGCGCACCTCGCGC
>NZ_DAISHJ010000154.1:0-10111 GCF_036822615.1 Aggregatilinea sp.
TCGATCCGATCTCCGAGCCAATCGATCTCATGGAGGAGGATCTGCCCGGCACGGCGACCGCGCAGCCCGGCCAGCACCTGCCAGTAGCGTACGGCGCATACGGGGAACTCACGGCGGTAGTCGATGACGAGGCGCTGCGGCGGCTGGTGGCGCAGATCGAGGCGCTGCAGGACGAACTCGCACAGGCGCTCGATTTCGATCCGGCAGCGGTCGAGGAGTGGCAGCGCCAGCTTTTTGAGGCACACATGCACCTGATGCAGTCGCGCACGGCCTACGAAGCCGCGCGTATGACGGTGGTGGGCATCCAGACCGAGATGAACCGGCAGCGGCAGGTGCGCCGGGACGTGATGCGCTACCGGCCCTTGCTGCTGAACTACATCGTGGGGTGGGGCATCGCGTGGGGCGTGCTGATGGCCCTGAAAAGCATGGTGGTGGGCGTAGCGGACACCATCGGCCTGTCGCTGGTCGCGGCGGCCTACTATCCCACCCTATTCGGCATTCTGGGCGCGCTGGTCGGCAGCTTTTTGGCGCTCGAGCGGCACGCCGTGCGCGAGCGCGACTTCGATCCGCTGTACATCACCGGCTATCTGGCGAATCCGCTGCTGGGCGCTGCCGCCGGGCTGCTGACCTTCCTCGCGTTTGGGCTGGCAAATCACAACGCGCTCGACGGAACGACCACGGACCTGGAACGGATCGTGCTGTGGATCGCGGCGGCGGTCATCGGCCTCAACCAGTCCGCGATTTTACGCCGCGCGGCGTCGCTGTTCAGGCACGGCGCACCGGATCAATCCACGTAAACGCTGTTGCTGGCTTCCCACGCGGGAACACAAATCGCCAGAAAGACCAGATTTTCATCGTCGGCGTTGAAGATCTGGTGCACCTGTTCGGGCAGGATGGCGATGGCATCGCCAGGGCGCAGGGTGGCCGTGTGCTCGTCCACCTTGATCTGTCCCGTGCCGGACAGGATGTAATAGCTTTCTTCCGCAACTGGATGGTAATGCTTCAGCGAGGCTTTGCCCGGCGGCAGCACGATTTGAGCGAGGCTGTAAGTGTCCGTGCCGCCCGCCGCGCTGCCGATCATTTCGTGCACGATTTCACCGTGGTCGGCCTGGGTTCCGGGGATGCTGCGCGCATTGCTGATGTGCATGGTCTAGTGCTCCTCATCGTCAAGGGTGTCAAGGGTGAGCCACCGATCGAGGATGGCGTCCAGTGTACCGTCAGCTTTCATGTCGAACAGGATACCTTCTACCGCATCGGTGAGGCGGTAGTTGGCGTCGCGCATGGCAATCACGTATTCGTCCGGTACACTGGTGTGAGCCACCATTCTAAGATCAGGATGCGCTTGAGTATACAACCGCGCGCTGACCGTATCGACCAGCGCGGCGTCCGCCTCGCCGTTCAGAACGGCCTGCATGGCGTCGTCGGGCAGCATGAAGCGGTTCACGTTCAGGACGTGCAGGCGGCGCTGCCAGCGCTGTGCGGCAAGATCGCCCGCCGAGGCCAGCTCGACGGCGAGCGTTTTGCCGTCTAGCTGCGACATGTCATCCAGGGGCGCGTCGAGCGGCGTGACGAGGATCTGGCCCGCGTCGTAGTAGGGCTGCGAATAATGCACCCAATCGTCCTGTGTGGCGGAATAGCGCAGCCCGGCGATCACGAAGTCCACGTAACCCGTATACAGCGAATCGTACAGCCCGTCGTACCCCATGATCAAAAGCTGCGGCTCGACATCCAGCCGCCGCGCGATCTCGCGGGCGATGTCGGCCTCGATGCCTTCGATGCGTTCCGGTGTCCATTCCGCGAAGGGCGGGTAGCTGGGATCGATGCCGACGTACAGATCGCGGTTGATCTGGATGCGGTGCCACGCGAGATCGATCGGGCCAAAGCGCGCGCCGGGGCGGGTGAGCCGGTAGAGGGCCAGAGCAGTCAGCGCCACGACCACCAGCAGCACGATGCCCAGCATCCGCCGGTGCGCCCACGCCCAGCGAACCCAGGCGATAGGCTGCCGTCTTGCTTCGCGTGTGTCAGGGGGCTGCATAGGGATTCGGCCAGCCGCGCGCGTAGGCCTGAACGGCCTCGTACATCGGCTTGAGGTAAAAATCGGACGAAACGAGCGAGAAGTAGGAATCGCGGCGGTTCATGAGATCGTTGGGCTGGCGGAAGATCCACAGGCACATACGCTCGGCCCAGGGCCAGTCCTCGACCATCTCGAAGGCTTGCAGCGTGTAGGTGATGCGCTGGCCGGGCCGTACCGCGTTGGTCCAGCGCGGATCGTCATTCCAGCCGCTTTCGGTGATGTAAACCGGCGTGTTCGCATCACCGTGCTGTACCATGACGTCGCGGATCAGCTCGATACGGCGGAAGTTGATCGTGTCCGGGAAGGGCGGATCGTCGGGCGGCAGGGTAAACCCGTAGGTGTGCACGGCCAGCGCGTCGAATGTGCCCGCCGCGCCTGCCTCGTACATGCGCTCCAGGTAGCGAATATCGTTCATGCTCGATCCGCTGTCTTCCGGCTCGATGGTGGGAGCCAACGCGCCGCCCATGACGAGCACACCGGGGGCGCTGGCATGGATCGCATCCGACGATTGGCGCAGCAGGTCTGTGTAGCTTTCGGGATCGACGGGACGGCCTCCCCATTCGAAGCTCAGATTTGGCTCATTCCAGATGATGATGCCGAGCAGCTCGTCCTGGTAGCGCGCCGCGAACGCGCCCGCAAAAGCGGCGAATTCGTCGTAATAGTCGTCGGTGAGGTAGGTGAATGTGGTGACTTTTTCGTCCACGGGCGGGCGGGTCCAGTCCGGCGCGAGCCCGAGCCGGGCGATCACCTGGAGGCCCTGGTTGGCGGCGTGCTGTATGATGCGGTCGGGGTGGGACCAGTCGTACGTGCCGCGCTGGGCTTCCACGTAGGGCCAGGGGAAATATTCTACGATCGTGCTTGCGCCCATCTCGCGCACCAATTGGAGCGTGTGCTGGATCTTCCATTCTTCCACTTCATCGGTGAGGCGGGTGTGCATACACACGACCGGGTGCTCGGTTTCAACCGTTTGCGGCGGGTCCAGAGTTACGCGGAAAGGGGCAGGGGCCAGGGCGCGCAGCACGGCTCCCAGGATCAGCAGGCGGGCAATGAGCGCGGCGGGACGGCGCAGGCGGAGCAGCAGTAAACGGACGGCAGCGAGATTAACCATAACGGAAAGGGCGCATTACCAGGCGCAAGATACGCCGGATGGTAACACGCCCAGAGGTTCCGTGAAAGGGGATTCAGTCGTCGGACGCAAGATCCGCGATCTGGCGGGCAATTGCCAGCAGCGCCACGCCGAGGCGTACGACGTCCATCGTGCCGATGCGGCTCGGCTCCGGCTTACCTTTGTCTTCGGTGGAACGGACAAATAAATAGGCGGAAAGTAAGCCGAGCGCGAGGCCCCCGATGGCCCCTAACAGGTAGCTGCGGCCTTTCCAATTCGACACCACGGGCAAATTATCTGTCATCGATTCAACCCCTCGCGGACGGCCTGTTTCACCTTTTCAAGCGTGCTCTTGCGCCGCTCGCGGACGGTTTGGGCGTAGTAGTATGCCGCGATCAGGCCGACAAGCAGCGCGACCACACCACCAATAAGGTATGCCCACACCTGGGCATCCTGTTCTTCCAGGGTGTCGATTACGTCCGAAACCTGCTGCTCTACATTCTTGAGCACACCCTGATCCTGCTGGTTATTGTTGGCTTCACTCATCATGACTGCCCTTTCTCCAATTCGGACTCAGGCTCTTGCCAACCACGGGCCATGGACTCCAGTCGTGCGATTCGCGCATTCATGGCAATCAGGGGCTTCACGGTGCGCGGCGCGATGCTCTGGGTTTTTTCTGCGATCTGCTCGGTGACACGGCGCACGAAACGCAGCGGGACCTGAGCCTTTGAATGGGCCATTCCCGCACCGGCGGCCATCGCCGCAAAAAGCACGTAGGGCACGATGCAGATCAGCACCATCGGCAGCAGAACAAACGCCGACGCGAGGATGCTCATTGCCACGGTGATCTGCTTGCTCACCATGCCGCCCGCCGCAACGGCCACAATGAGAATGACGGCCAGCACTACGAGTCCCAGGGCAGGAATAGCAATGGGCGCGACGATGCGGAGCCACACATCCCGGCGATGCTTACGAATTGGGTCCATAACCTCTCACATGGTTTGCTTCGGTTGCACGTACCCAAATTCTAGCACAGCCGGGGGGCACTGTCGCAACCCGGCTGCAGGTGATCCGGTAGTTTATTCCTGAGCGTGTGCCCAGGCGTCACGTTTTTTAAGGACAATCCCCTCTCCAATTCAGATTGGAGAGGGGGAACAAGCAATGATAAGGGCGCATGAGCGCCGCCAGCTTGGATGCGGTTCGCCCGGCAGGCGTGTGCCTGTTTCTAGTCCAGCACCGAGATGCGGTAGAAGTAAGACGCGTCCTGCTGTTGCGCTTCCCACTGGACGTGCACGATCATGATGTAGTCACCCGGCTCTGGCGAGATCACCAGCTTGAGCATATCGTCGCCCGCCTCGTGTGTTTCGGGCGTACCGGTGGCTTCGCCCTGCTCGCTGCGATACTCGACGGTGATGCTGGACGGCTGCGCGCCGGTCAGGGTGAACTCGACGGTGAGGCCGCGCAAGAACAGGATGCGCTGCGGCGTCGTCTCGGACGATGGTACGTTCACGCAGACATGCTCGCCCCAAGTTACGACCTCGCAGAACTGGTAGCCGACCGGGTTATAGTCATCGCCCGCATAGTTCAGAGTCAGCAGCGGGACCTGAAGCTGGGTCGTGTCGCCGGGCTGCGTGGGCACGGTCAGTGTCGCGGTCGGCGTCGCTTCGATGGCGGATTCCTCAGGCGTGCGGGTGGGGCGCGACGGGGCAGAGACGGTCGGCGTGGCGAACAACACTTCTTCGGTCGCCTCGGCAGTCGGGAGCACTTCTTCCGTGGCAAGCTCGGTTGCTTCGGCGGTGGGCAGCAGGGCCTCGGTGGCTTCAGCGGTCGGCAGGACCGGCGCTTCCTCGGTCATTTCGGCGGTTGGTTCCGCCGTGACCATGATGGCTTCAGTGGCTTCCGGCGCTTCAAGGGTCTCGCCCAGGATGGTCCCCACTTCTTCAGTGGGCAGCGCTGCCGGGAGCGTTTCGGTAGCGACCGGCTCCATCACTTCTTCGGTCGGCAGCAGCATGACTTCTGTCGCTTCGGCGGTCATCTCGCCCAGCGGCTGCGCCTCAACGGGGGCCTGTGTCGCTTCGACGGTCAGCGCCATTTCCGGCGTTTCGGTCAGCATGGCGACGGCTTCCGCCGTGGCCAGTTCTTCGGTGCTTTCGGGCAGCATGACTTCTTCCGTCGCGGCGGCGGTTGGTTCCGCTGTGATCGTGACAGCTTGGGTGGCTTCGGCGGTGACTTCCGGCGCAAGCAGCGCCGCTTCGGTTTCAACCGCTTCCATCGTCGCTGCATCGGTGGACTCGGCCACCTCAAGGGTGGATTCGGCGGCTTCCGTCACGACGGGCGCGGCTTCGGTCATCGCGGCGGTGCCGATCGGCTGAACGGGCGCCGGGGTCAGCGTTGGAGCAGGCGTGACTTCAATCGTTACAGGTTCGGTCGCTTCGGCGGTGGTGCTGGGCGCTGCGGCGACCGCCTGCCCGCCCACATTCAGGCCGAAAACGTAGGAGACATATGCCTGCTGGCCTTCGATATCGGCATACTGGACATCGACCTGCACACGGTAGAGGCCGGGGGCCAGTGCTGCCGAATAGGCCGGTTCGGTCGAGACGCCGAGATCCTGCACGCCGCCGGGGCCATCCAGCAGGGTGGCCGTTATGGACGACGGCGTGCTGGCGTCACCGACGACCTGGAAGTGGATTTCTTCGCTGGACTGGATGTTGGCGATAGCCGACGGCTGAATAAGCTGCCGGTCATTGATCGCGCAGTCCAGGTTGTCCGCAGATTCGGGCCAGCAGTAGCTGTAAATCTGCTCCTCATAGGTCTGGTCACCAGCTTTGAGCACTACCGAGGGGCGCTCGGGCACGCTGCTCTTGTCGGCCCGGTCGCAGGCGGCCAGCAGCAGCCCGAACACAGCCATAAGAGCTATCAGGTGCAGGAGATGTCTGTGCTTCATAATCTTTACTTCCCCCCGATTGGTGGTGACCTACCGGTTCAGTTGGTTAAAAGTTGTTTCTGTTGTCGGAAAGGGCCCGCGAAGTGCTTTGACGGAAGGGGATGCGCGGTTCCCTCCGGTGAGTTGTTCGCATTCTAGCATCGGCCCGGTAAAATGACCAACTGACCTTTAGGCTACGCAGACCTGTTTAGAAGGTATGAGCCAATGTATTTTGACGCCGTAACCATTATGGCTTTGGTTGATGAACTGAACGATACGATCGCGGGCGGGCGCGTTCAGGATTCGGTCGAGATCAACGAGGACAGTTTTGGGCTGGAAGTGTACGCCCATCACGTGCGGCAGTACCTCGTGATCAGCGCGGACCAGCAGTTCGCGCGGGTGCACCTGGGCGGCGAAAAGCTGCGACGCGGCGTGCAGAAGCCGTCGCCGCTGGGCCTGCTGCTGCGGCGCTACGTGGAAGGCGCGCGGATCGAAGCGGTCCGGCAGCCCGCATGGGAGCGCGTGATCGTCTTCGAGATGGACGGGCCGGAGGGCGTTTTCGAGCTGATCGCGGAGCCGATGGAACGGCGTGCGAATCTGCTGCTGGTCCGCGACGATGGGATCATTGTGGACTGCGCCCGGCGGGTCGGGCCGCAGGAGAACCGCGTGCGGATCAGCCTGCCGAACCGCCCGTACGAACCGCCGCCGCCCCAGAAAACCAAGCGCGATCCGGGTTCGCTGGCGCTGACCCTGCTGGGCGATATGCTCGATGTCGCGCCGGGCGAACAGGCGCGGCAGGTGCTGACGCGGCATCTGCTCGGCTTCAGCCCGCTGGTCGCGCGGGAAGCCGTGTTCCGCGCCACGGGATCAACCACCACACGGGCAGCGGATACGAGCGCGCGAACCCTGCTGAACGTCATCGAGGATCTGTTCGGAGCGTTTGGCGCGGGGCAGTGGGAGCCGGGTAATGCGATCCAGGACGAACAGGTAGACGCATTCGCGGCGTATCGCCTGACGCATCTGGACGGCTGGACGCCCGTCGCATCGATCAGCGAGGCGCTGGAACGCTTCTACGGGCCGATGGTGGGCGAGGGGGCCTATGCCGCCGCCAAACAGCCCGTGCAGGCCGCGATCGTCGAGGCGAAGGAACGCGTCTCAAAAAAGCTGGAGTCGCTGCGGCGATCGCTGCAAGATGATGCGGCGCTCGAGCACCTGCGGCAGAGCGGCGAACTGCTGCTCGCGTACCAGTATACGCTCACGCGCGGGCAGACCGAGCTCCGGGCGCAGTATGAGGTGGACGGGCCGGAACTGGTGATCGAGTTGGATCCGTCGATGTCGCCGCTGGACAACGCCCAGCGCTATTTCGAGAAATACGACAAGGCCAAACGCGCGCGGGAAGGCGTGCCGCAGTTGGTCGAGGCGGCAGAGCAGGAACTGGCGTACCTGGAACAACTGGAAAGCGATCTGGCGCTGGCGTCGAACTGGCCGGAGATCGGGGAAGTGCAGGAGGCGCTGCAGGCAGGCGGTTACTGGCGCGGGAAGCGCGTCGCGCAGCCGGGCGGCGGAAAATCGGGTCCGCTCAAGGTGGCTGCAGACGATGGCTTCGTGATTTGGGTCGGGCGGAATTCGCGGCAGAACGATGCTGTGACGTTCGATAAGGGCACGGCGGAGGACTTGTGGCTGCACGCGCGGGGTGTGCCGGGCGCGCACGTAATCATTAAGTCCGCTGGACGTGACGTGCCGGATGGTGTGCTGCGCCGGGCTGCGTCGCTGGCCGCGTTTTACAGCCAGGCGCGGACGGAAGCACGCGTGTTGGTGGATGTCACGCAGCGCAAGCACGTACGCAAAATCAAAGGCGGCAAACCGGGCATGGTAACCTATCGCAACGAGTCGCCGGTTGAGGTCGTGCCCTCGGCGGAGTAGCGGATAGGGATCGGGGCGAGGGAAAAGTTAGGTACCTGAGCAGGGGCAGTTCACGGACTGCCCCTTTGCGTGTACGTGCAAGGGATCAGTCGGGAATCTTCACTTTGTCCAGATCCGGTTCGGGGTCAGGGTATTCCATGTGCAGCGATTCCAGCGTGCGCACGATGATGTCGGAAATAACAAGGTCGCGGTACCACTTATGATTGGCGGGCACGATGTACCACGGCGCATAGTCGGTGTTGCAGTTCGTGATCGCGTCCTCGTAGGCGGCCATGTATTGGTCCCACTTTTTGCGCACGGGCAGATCCCCGCGCGAGAACTTCCAGTGCTTATCCGGCTCGTTTAGACGATCCTCGAAGCGCTCTTTCTGTTCCTCTTTGGAAATGTGCAAAAAGAACTTGAGGATGGTTACGCCGCTGTCTGCCAGGAGGCGCTCGAAGGCATTGATGTGATCGTAACGGTCCCGCCATACCACTTCCGGCACAAGCTCGTTCACGCGGACGATGAGCACGTCCTCATAGTGCGAGCGGTTGAAAATGCCGATCATGCCGCGTGCCGGGGCGTGCTGATGGATGCGCCAGAGGAAGTCGTGGTCGAGTTCTTCGGGCGTCGGCTGCTTGAAACTGGTCACGTTTACGCCCTGGGGATTGATGCCCTCCATCACCTTGCGGATAGTGCCGTCTTTGCCGCCCGCATCCATCGCCTGAAGCACGATCAGCAGCGCGTGTTTGTGCTCGGCATAAAGCACGTTTTGCAGCGCTTCCATGCGATCCCGGTTGTCTTTGAACTGGCGGCGGGCGAGGTCTTTATCCCCATCGCCCGTATAGTTCGGGTCGTAATCGGCAAGGTGGATTTTTTTGCCAGGCGCGGGATGAATCGCTTGTTCGTGTGACATGCGTAGCTCCTGTTCCAGTCCCTCAAGGCCCGTTCAGCGCGCCACGATGCGCTTATACAAGGCGAGCAGATCGGGTACGATAATCGACCAGTCGTGATGCGATTGTACATAGGCCGTGCCCGCTTCGCCGAGCGAGCACCGCAAGGCCGGATCGCGCAGCAGGGTGATCACCGCGTTGGCAAAATCGTCCGCACGATCGGCCAGACGCAGCTCGCGCCCGTCGCGGACGTCCAGGCCCGCCGCGCCCAGACATGTCGAGACGATGGCCTGCCCAGCAGCCATCGCTTGCAGCAGCTTGAGGCGCGTGCCGCTGCCCATACGGAGAGGTACGACCGTCACCGCTGCGGCATGCAAAAACGGGTTGACGTCGGGAACCCAGCCGGTAATTTCCACGTCGTCACGCTCGCGCAGGATATCCAGGCGGGGATGGGGATTGCTGCCCACGATGAACAGGCGCGCATCCGGCACGGCGGCGCGGATCTCATCGAGGACGTGATCCGCGAACCACAACACGGCGTCCACGTTGGGCCGGTAGCTCATCGAGCCTGTGAACAGCAGCGCGTGCTCTCCCAGATCGAGCGGGGAGGCGACGCGGGCATAGGCTGCTGCGTCAATGCCGTTGGGGATCACGGTGACGTTGCAGCCCGGCAGCAGGCGATGGAAGGCGTCCGCATCTTCGTCGGAGACGGCGATCACGTGCGTCGCTGCGCGGCATACCTCACCCTCGAAGCGGATCAGGCGCTGCCACTGGATGCGCGAATAGAGCCAGCCGGGAAGGCGCTTGAGCGAGCCTTTTTCCGCATCATAAATCGAATGCTGAAGCTCAAACTCGGCGTTGAACGAGTCGTAGATGACGGGCGTGTCCGGCTGGGCCGCGCGAATCGCGGGCAGGTACGCGGCCATCTCCAGGCTTTCGATCTGGATCAGATCGAAGCGCTCGTGGGCGAGCAGATCGCGGAGCCGGGCTTCGTAGAGAGGCGAATAAAAGCGACGCTGCATATCGGCGGCACTGGAAAAAGCCAGGTCGCGCAGGCGGTCGCGGATGGCGCGGCGCGGTGGCTCGATCGTGATGGCGCTGGCGCTGGCGCAGTAGGTGTCGAGCGCGGGCTGCGCCGCGAGGCGCTGGGCGTCCGTCGCAAAGGCGAGGATGTGGACCTCGTGCCCGGCGGCATGCACGCCGCGCGCCAAGCC
>NZ_DAISHJ010000155.1:0-9985 GCF_036822615.1 Aggregatilinea sp.
TTTGAAACCCGCCCCTACAGTTCGCAGGGTCACGAGAGCGTGAGAAACCAGTTTTTTCCCTCGAGAAGTGCATAACAGCCTCTAAGTCCCGCTATTCGTTACGTTTTACAGCAGCCCGGCCTCTCCGCGAGGGGCCGGGCTGTGTTTTGCGGATACCACCTTCGATTATGAAATTATCATGAAAAAATGCGTTTAACCGTTCAGTAACTCATGTGTTTAGTTGTGCGGCACAAAAGGTGTACTACAATTTAGATTATCTCTTACTCTTTAGCAAGGAGCTTTATTTATGTCCAAGAAGGCGCTTCGCTTTATTTTGATCGCCATGATGTTGTGTGGCGCGCTGCCTGCTTTTGCGCAGGGTGACACGCTGCCCAACTCTTATTTTCTTGACTGGGCCGGGGTGTCGTTCCGTTACGCGGATGGCTGGGAGATCGCCGAGAACGACCAGGGATCGATCTACCTCACCGCTGGCACGGCGGAACTCTTCCCAGACTGGTATCCGCCCGAACTGCTGGCCGAATATGGCGTTGAGGTCGGGGACGTTGCCGGCGTGATGCAGAATTTGCAGTTCAATCCTATGGACCAGACGATCACGTTCGATCCGGCGGCTATCCAGGTCGTCAAGATCGATGGGCGGCAGATTTACACGTACGAATTCACAGACACCGACGAGGCTGGGCCCTATACCATGCTGTTGGGGGCCATGGCCGTTTCGGACGGCACGGTCTTCACCGCGAACATCTATCCGACCCAGTCCGACGCAGTGCCCGCGACCTTGCGTGATGAGGCGCTGCAAACGCTGGCGTCGTTCAATATCGAGCCGGTGGTGACGCCCACTTACGTGTTCGAGGAATCGGGGATCGGGGTGGTGCTGCCCGATACGTGGCAGGTCTTCACGGAAGACAACGGCTACGTGCGCTTCGAGAGCGAAGAAACCTACTTCGACCCGTACTGGTACGATGCGGACGACGCTGCTGCCGTCAGCGCGGCGGGAGATGTCGCGGCGGTACTTCAGGATGTGGCGGCGGGCGTCGATGCACCCTTCGACCCGGCGGCAGTCCAGGAGGTTGACGTCAACGGGCGCACGGTCGTAATGGTGACCTACAACGATACGTTCGAGAACAACAACGTCGATTATACCGGGATCATCGCCGGGACGCTGCTCAGCGATGGGACCGTCTTCGCGGCGGACATTTACCCCACGTACGGCAGCGAAGTGACCGAACTGGACGTGGCGCTGGACGTGATCGCATCGGCCCAGAGCGGTACGTCCGCTGATACTGCGCAGACCGACACGCCCGCCGACACCGCCGCCCTGACGGAGTGGTTCGATCTGGACGGCGCGGGCCTGGGCTTCTACTATCCCGCCGACTGGACCGTGCAAACGAGTGACTCTGACTTCACCTATATCGTCGACGATGTGACCGGCATCGATCCCTACTACATAACCCCTGAAAATTTTGCGGACTATGGGGTCAAGGCGGGCAATCCGGGCACGGCGATCATGGCGCTGCTGAATTCGTGGGATGCGGGTGCGGGCGTGGATGTGTCTACGTTCGAGATGGTGTCGGTCAATGGGCGCGATCTGGTGATCTACAAAACCCAAACCGTAACCGATACGGAAACGTACGATACGTGGTACGGCGCGGTCGAGGCGGAGAACGGTTCGATGGTCGTGATGGACATCTACCCGCTCGCCGGTACTGACTTCACCGAAGGCGATCTCGCCCTCGAAATGCTGGCGTCCGTGACGTCGAACTAGTCGATCGCAGGCTTTCGCCGATAGCGCAACAGCCCGGCCTCTCCGCGAGGGGCCGGGCTGTGTTTTGTCTGGCGAGTGGCGGCCCCGCGACCTCACCCCCGGGTCCAGAAAGGCAGGGATCAGGGAAAAGCACGAGCAAAGGCCAAGGCAGACCTCACCCCCAGCCCCTTTTCAATCAAGTTGGAGAGGGGAGACAAGCAGTGTCCCAATGGGTTTCGTAGGGGCGAGGCTTGCCTCGTCAGTGGTGAGAAAAGCCGGGTAGGGCAAGCCCTACCCCTACGGTTATCGACCCTGGCGCGCTGTGTCGAACGCTTCGCGTGCCGGGGAAAAAGGCAGATCGTCCCTACACGTCGATGCTGGTCATCTTGCGGCCCTCGGCCAGCAGCTCATCGACCGCATCCTGCGTCGGCGCTTCGGCGTAGACGCGCAGCACCGGCTCGGTTCCGCTGGGACGGATCAGCAGCCAACTGTCGTCCGCCATCACGAACTTGATGCCGTCGAAGGTGAAGCAGTCGCGCACGGCCTGGCCCGCCATCGTGGGCGGCGCGGCGTTGCACAGGCGCTCCACCATTTCCTTCTTGGGTACGGGCGCTTTCAGGTGGAAGTCGGTGCGGGTGTAGCAGGTCGGCCCGTACTGTTTTTGCAGGTCCGCCACGATTTCCACCAGCGGCACGCCCGCATCGGCCATGATTTCGAGCAGCAGCAGGCCCATCAGGATGCCGTCGCCTTCGGGAATGTGCCCCTTGATGCTGATGCCGCCGGATTCCTCGCCGCCGATCAGCACGTCGCCGCCCAGCATGTGATCCGCGATGTAGTTGAAGCCCACGGGCGTCTCGTGCACGGCGAGGCCGTGTTGGGCCGCGATGCGGTTGACCATCATCGTGGTGGAGACGGTCTTGACCACGTCGCCAGTCCAGCCGCGTTTTTCCGCGAGATAGCGCAGCGACAGCGCCATGACCGTGTGCGGATCGACAAAATTGCCCTGGCCGTCCATCGCGCCGATGCGGTCCGCGTCGCCGTCGGTGGCGATGCCCACGTCCGCGTGGCTGTTCTGGATGGCAGCGGCCAGCGCGTCCAGGTATTTGCGGATCGGCTCCGGGTGGATGCCGCCGAAGCCAGGATTCAGATCGCCACGAATTTCCGTCACCTGGCAGCGCGAGCGCGAGAGGATCGCGCGGATCGCGGTGCGGCCACTGCCGTACATCGGGTCGGCCACGATGCGCAGCTCCGCGTCGGAAATCTTGTCGATGTTCACCAGCGATTCGAGGTGTTCGTAATAGGCGTTGGTGGGGTTGAAGCGCCGGATCATGCCTTCGTCCTGCGCTTTTTCGTAGCTCATCAGGTTCGGGCCGCGCGCCTCACGCTGCGCCGCTTCGAGGAAGCTCTCGACAAGCTGGCACTCCGACGGCAGTGCCGATCCGCCATAGGCCGCCTTGAGCTTGAAGCCGTTATAGCGCGGCGGGTTGTGCGACGCGGTGATCACCACGCCCGCAACGGCGTTTTTGTGCTTGACGTTGTAGCTGATGGCGGGCGTCGGCGCGTCCGTGCGCGAGAGCCACGTCACGATGCCGTTTGCCGCCAGCACGCGCGCCGTCTCGATGGCGAAGCGGTCCGACAGGAAGCGCGTATCGAAGCCGATCACGACTTCCGGGTTTTTGCGGTCGGGGAATTCTTGAGTCACATAGTCCGCGACGGCCTGCGCGACCAGCCGCAAATTGCCAAACGTGAACGTTTCTGCGATGACGGCACGCCAGCCATCGGTTCCGAATCGAATACTCATAGGTTATCGCCCGGTCCCCTTTCTTAGCGATAGATGCGAAGGTTTGCCACTGCTGCCAAATCACTCACTATGGAAGGCCACCCCAGGCCCGCCAATCGACTCAGATCGCCTTCAGTGTACAGTATTTTTGTGTCTTACGCTCCGGCGGCAGGCAAAATTTACAGTGTTGCTACATCCCCGGGTTGGGCGCTCCACACGGACCATCCGCCGAGCCTGTTGGTGCGGAAAGAAACCTCACCTCGGCCCCGGAGAGGCAGCGGTTAGCCGAGAGTCAAAAGCAACCGCGACCTCACCCCCAGCCCCTCTCCAGTCTGGGATGGAGAGGGGAGACAAACAGCGCCCAATGGGGTTTTGTGGGGAGGGTTAATTCCGTCCCATAGACACCAGGTTAAGCACATCCGGCTCTTCGTAGGGGCGATGCTTGCATCGCCCGTGGTCAGCAAAGCCGGGCGGGTCACAGACCCGCCCCTACGGATCGTGGGCTGGCGGGTGAGCGGAAACCCCGTCTTTTCGCGCAGAGTGCGCACGCGGCGCTCAGAACGAGTAGTGCGTGGCGACCGCGTACCCGTCGAAGTAGCGCGTTTCCAGGTAGCCGGGCGGCGTCGCCGGATCGTACAGCGGCAGGTCTTCCCAGCGCTGCCAAGTATATTGGAACGCGACGCTGGCGGCGGTGCAGTACGTGATCCCGTCGCGCACGGTCTGAACGGGGCGGTGCAGGTGGCCGCCGAATACGCCGCGCAGCCGGTCGCGGGCGGGCAGCAGGGCCGCGTGCAGCGCGTCTCCGTTCGTGATCGGCATATGCTCGTCCAGCCACGGCGATCCCATCGGGAACGGCGGGTAATGCACGAAAACCGTCAGCGGCAGCGTGCCGCTCTCGACCTCCGCGCGCAGAAACGCAAGCTGGGCCTCGCTCATGAAGCCGAGCGGCTGCGGGACAGTCTCGCTGAAGGCGTCCAGCACCAGGAAACGCTCGCCCTTTACGTCGAAGGTGTAGCTCAGCGGCGCGTCGGGATCGGCGCTGTGCGCGGTGGCGGCGGGGTCCATCATGTCGCGCAGCGTGGCGACCGAGTCGTGATTGCCGTTCACGAAATACACCGGCACGTTTACCCGCGCTAGGATCTCGCGCGCCAGATCGTACGACGCCGGGCTGCCTTCGTCGGACACGTCGCCGGTGTGAATCAGAAAATCGGGCGGCTCCATGTCGTCGAACAGCGTCACGAACCGGTCCAGGCAGTCGTACGGGCGCACGCCGTGTTTCTCGAAGTCGCGCGTCGGGCCGAGGTGCGAATCGGTGATCTGCACGAAGGTCAGTTTCGGTTGCATGTCGTTTGATTTTCTCCTGAGACGGGCCAACCACACACGCCGGGAACTCTAGCGCGGGGCCGGGCAGGACGCAATACGCGCCGGTCAGAACGAATAGTGTGTGGCGACCGCGTAATCGTCGAAGTAGCGCGCCTCCATGTAGCCCGGCGGCGTCGCGGCGTCGAAACCCAGATCGTCTTCCCCGCGCCGCCACGTAATCTGGTACGCGGTGCTGGCGACGGTGCAGTACGCAATCCCGTCGCGCACGGTCTGGGCCGGGCGGTGCAGGTGGCCGCTGAACACGCCGCGCAGCCGGTCGCGGGCGGGCAGCAGCGCGTCGTGCAGCGCGTGCCCGTTGAGGATCAGCATGCGCCGGTCCAGCCACGGCGATCCCATCGGCAGGGGCGGAAAGTGCAGAAACACGGTCAGCGGCAGATCACCACCTTCCGTTTCGGCGCGCAGAAACGCGAGCTGCGCGTCGCCCAGGCATCCGGCGGGCTGAAGCGCGCCCGGATCGAACGCGTCCAGCACCAGGAAGCGCTCACCCTTCAGGTCGAAGGTGTAGCAGAGCGATCCGGCGACGGCGCTGGAGGGCGTGCCGCTGGCGGCCAGGATTCCGCCCATGTTTTCGATCAGGTCGTGATTGCCGTTGACGAGGTAGAGTGGCACGTTGATCCGCGAGAGCAGATCCCAGGCCAGCTCATAGGACGCCGGGCTGCCGTCGTCGGTGATGTCGCCGGTGTGGATCACGAAGTCCGGCGGCTCCGGCATGGCGTTGAGCAGGGTCACGAAGCGCTCAAGGTTGTCGTAAGTGCAGGCGGTGCGGGCCTCGTGGCTGCGCGTGGGGCCAATGTGCGTATCGGAAATCTGAACGAAGCTGAGTTTGGGCTGCATACGGTTTTGGTTGTCTCCTGAAGGAGCGGGCCGCCGCGCCGGGATCTGGCGCGGGGCCGGAATACACGCGACATAATCCGTGAAACAGTGGTGTGGCACACCAAAACCGCGATCCGGTTTGGTGCAGGTTTTGCAGGGACGGATTTTAAGCCCGCCCGGCCAGATCGCCCGCGCGGATCTGCGCCACAAACGCGGTGATCTGCGCGTCCAGCTCGGCGGGGTAGGTGGAGCCGGTCCGCCCGGCGGTTTCGGTTGCCAGCCGCCGGAACAGCGCCATCGACGCGTCCAGGGCGCGCCACGTGTCCGCCGCGTCGAAGTGCGCGAACGTCTCGTGCAGCGCGCCATACGCCGCCGGATCGGCCCAATCGGCCATGAAACGCCCGTCGATCCAGGTGTCGCACGCGGGGCCGTTGAGCGCGCGGGCGTGCCATTCGAGCATCGTCAGCAGGCTGTCTTGCAGCCGCCGTTCGAGCAGCTTGGTGACCCAGAGCTGGCCGCGCCACAAGTATTTGGCGACCTGCGCGGCGGAATACCAGAAGCGCGTCACCACGGCGCGATAGGCTTCGCCGTCCGGCAGATCGCCGGGCGGGGGCGTGGTTGGCGCGGGCGGGATCTGCGCCAGCAGCCCGTCGCGGTCCAGCAGGGTCACGTAGCCGCGCCCCAGAATGTGATCGGGCGACTGCGCGGCGACCATGTGCTCCAGCCGCCCCAGGGTAAAAAACACCATATCGACCTTGTAGCCGCCCTCGTAGATCGCCATTTGCTCGCAGTCGTCGCCCTCGTGCGACGCGGGCACGTTGAGCCACATTGGGCCGAAGCCGCCGATCCAGTCGCTCCAGGCGCGGTAGCGGGCCGGGGTGCGCGTGAACAGGATCAGGTCCAGGTCCGACAGCGCGTCGGCGGGTCGGTACGAGCGCGCGAACGAGCCGATCCGCACCACGGCGCGGATGTCCGGCTGTTGGGCGGCCCAGGCCAGCGCGGCGTCTTGCAAGCTCTGCATTACCGGGGGGAGGGGGATCATTCCAGCGTCCTTAGCGTGCGTGCGTTGTCACGCCGCAAAGTCTATCCGCCCACGCCGGGGCTTTCAAGCGGCATTTCGCCCACGGAGTCACTTCATACGCCTCCAACGAAGTCACTTACGACAGTTGTGCATTTCTCAATTTCCACTATTATGAATAAAGGGGAATTTGGAAATTCAAAACGAGGAGCTTACTGCGATGCGCCTGAAATGGATCGTTTTTGGCCTGCTGGTGGTAGCCTTGCTGGCTCCGGCATTGTACCAACCTGGGTCGGCCCTGGCTCAAGATTCCGGCACGACGCATACTGTGCAGCCGGGTGAAAACCTGTTCCGAATTTCGCTCCGGTACAACACCACGGTTGCTGCGCTGGCGGCACTGAACGGGATCAGCAACCCGGCCCTCATTTATTCGGGGCAGGTGCTGAAGATTCCGGTGGCGGGCTCGAATCCGCAGCCTGTGACCGTGACCCCGCCGCCCGCGACCGGCGGCACCTATACCGTGGTGGCGGGCGACACGCTGTCGCGGATCGCGCTGCAATATGGCACGACCGTGGCCGCGCTGGCGCAGGCCAACGGCATCGCCAACCCGAACCTGATTTACGTCGGGCAGGCCCTGACCATTCCGGGCGCGACCGGCGTCCCCGTGACGCCGCAGCCGACTGCCGCGCCGGGTGCAACCGCCGCGCCGCAGGCTACGCCGATCCCCGGCCAGCCCGTTGGCTCGTTCGGCCTGGGCGCGCACGTGGACAGCTTCGCCTATCCTGACCTGATGCGTCAGGCGAACATGACCTGGGCCAAGCGCCAGGTGCGTTACAACCTGGGCGACGATCCGTCGGGCGTGAAGGCGCTGATCGATCAGGCGCACGGCCAGGGCTTCCGCATTCTGCTCGGCATCGTGGGCGATAAGGCCCAGCTGGCGTCCGGCGGCACGGGCTACATGGACCAGTTCGCGGGCTACCTGGGCGGCGTCGCCGCGCTGGGGCCGGACGCGATCGAAGTCTGGAACGAGCCGAACCTCGACCGCGAATGGCCGAACGGGCAGATCAGCCCCCAGATGTACACCCAGATGCTGCAGAAGGCCTACACCTCGATCAAGACCGCCAACGCGAGCGTGATGGTGATCAGCGCGGCCCCGTCACCGACGGGCGCGGAAGGCGCGTTCGGTTCGGGCGCGGTGTGGAATGACGACCGGTACGTCGCGGGCCTCGCGGCGGCGGGCGCAGCCAACTACATGGACTGCATCGGCATCCACTACAACGAGGGCATCGTCTCGCCCGACCAGACGACCGGCGACCCGCGCGACAACTACTACACCCGCTACTTCTGGGGTATGGTCAACACCTACTGGAACGCGTTCGGCGGCTCGCGTCCGCTGTGCTTCACCGAACTGGGCTACGTCTCGCCTGAGGGTCTCGGCGCGCTGCCCGCTGGCTTCGAGTGGGGCAACAACACCACCGTCGCGCAGCAGGCGCAGTGGCTGGCCCGCGCGGCCCAGCTCGCCCGCCAGAGCGGTAAGGTCCGCCTGATGATCATCTGGAACATGGACTTCACCGACTACGGCGCCGACCCGGCTGCTGGGTACGCGATCGTGCGTCCGGGTGGAAGCTGCCCGGCGTGCTCCGCCCTGGGCGCTGCGCTGCAATAATCCGCGCAGCACGTATCACTGTGCACCACACGGCGAGCCTCAAACGAGGCTCGCCGTTTTTTGTATGACCCGCCATCCAAAACCGTTAACTGCCCGGTAACGTAACGTTCACAAATTTTTCAAGAGTGTCTTACCTAGAATCAATATATAATGAAACAGGAATAAAACAGAATTGCGCATTTTTGCACCAATTGGGGACCGTCTATGTGGTTTCTCCTCTTTTTCGGGTGGACGGCGGCGGGCGCCGTCAGCAGTTTTCTGGTGACTCAGCTTGGCTTTCCTTATACCTGGGTGACGCCGTTCACCCTGGTGATGCTCGCGGCGATGTTCCTGCTGGCCTATCGCGGCTACCAGATCCGCGCGTGGCTGCTGGCGGGGTGCGTGGGCTTCGTGCTCGTGTCGGGCATGGCGATCGCGCGGGCGCTGATCGTGTCCGAGCCGGACATCCCCGCCGATTATCTGGCCGAGTTCAAGACGTCGCACCGGCAGTCGCTGCCGGGTGGCCTGGATGAGTATCTCTATACGGGCTACGACGCCGATTACGTCGTGGAATACGACCCGGAGCGCAGCGGCTATTTGATCCCAACGGGCTACGGCGGCTCGATGCCGGTCACCATCGACTTCGAGCCTATGAGCACCGCCGGGGGACAGTGGGCGTTTGAGTCAGGACGGGTCCGGCTGCGCGGCGGGGTCAGCGGCACGGTGAGGGCCGAGGACATGCGCGACTGGGAAGGGACGGCGGCGGTCGCGTTCGAGCCGGGCGAAGCGCCGCGCTCCGCCTATCCGCAGATGCTCGCCATGCTGCCGCTGCCCATGACGCCCCCGCGCGAGCCGATCCAGGTGACGGCGAGCATGGACGTCAGCTACCCGCTGCCGGAGGGCGACGTTGGCCAAACGACGCTCACACGCGAGTTTTCGCTGACGGTCATCGGTGACGAGTACTACTCGTACTACCAGACCTACACCGAATGGGACCGCATGCAGAGCGTGCTCAAGACGCCGATCTGGATGGGGCTGGTGCTGGGCAGCATCCTGGCCGTGGCGGGCGGGATCTATTTGATCCGCGACGGCGCGCTCCAGCCGGAACCGTCGTCGGGGCTGCACATGGTCGTGCGGCGGCGCAGCGCGTTCCAGCAGTTTGGCGCGGAGGTGCTCGATCTCGACAAGTTCGCGGAGGCGGCTCCCAACGTGGACCAGGGCGTGTTTGTGGGCCGCGTCGTGGCGCAGTCTCCGGCGGGGCGGGGCGGGTTACGGACGGGCGATGTGCTGGTCGAGCTGGCGGGCCAGCAGGTGACGACGACGCGCGCCGTGAACCGTCTGGTCAAGGGACGCAAAAAGGGCGAGCGGGTTTCCGCCTCGGTGCTGCGCGCCGGGCAGCGGACGGAGCTTCAAATCCGGTTCTAGAGCGTGTTACGGTTTTACAGCCCCCCATCCCCTGGCCCCTTCCCCCACGCAAGCGGAGGGAAGGGGAAACATCCCCGCGTAACGTGTGTTGCGTGGAGACTGGGAGAAAAACGGGCGGGTTGATGCAGTTTAATAAAATAATCCGGACATCACCGCGACCTCACCCCCAGCCCCTCTCCA
>NZ_DAISHJ010000156.1:0-701 GCF_036822615.1 Aggregatilinea sp.
CTGCGGCACGCCGCCGACGCCGCGCCGGTCGATCTGCGCACGCTGCTGCTGGCCGCCAACGACGATCTGGGACGCGAAATGACCGCCCTGTTCGGCGCGCTGGCGCTGGATCACATGGGCTTCCCCGACGAAGTGTACAACGCGCTCAAAAGCGATCCGCGCTACGTGCGGTTGGGCCTGCCCGCCTGCGTGGCGACGGTAGTCGAGTATGATCCCGACGCGGAGACGCTGCGCTTCGTCAGCGCGGGCGATACGGCGCTGCTGGTCGTCCGGCGTGACGGCAGCGTGGAGATCCCGACCGAAAATCAGGTCGAGGAGCACGACAATCAGGTGCTCAAGGCGGCGCTGGCCCTGCGCAGCGCCAAGCCCGATCTGACCTTCCGCGAGCTGGTGCAGCAGCCGCAGATCCGCAAGCAGAATCTGAACACCGGCCTGAAGCACAATTACGTGGACGAGCACGGCTTGCCGCAGCCGCATAAGGGCATCGGCGCGGTGAACGGCCAGCCGGAGCTGCGTTACTTCCTGCAGTATGGCGAGATCGAACTGAACGACGTGGCTTACGTCTGCGTGATGACGGACGGCCTGGAATGGCCCGCCAGCGCGGACGAGATCTTCAGCGAGCACCCCGGCGACGCCCGCGCCCAGCGCGAGGAGCGGCGCGCATTCATGGCGGCGGAAATCGGCAGGCGCGGACTGGCGGG
>NZ_DAISHJ010000156.1:711-9937 GCF_036822615.1 Aggregatilinea sp.
TTACCTCACGCTGCTGCGCGAGGTCGAGGACCGCGACGGCGATCACGAGAATTACCCGCGCATGAAGACGCACGACGACGCGACCGGCGTCCTGCTGCGCTTCGCCTGATCGGCGGCAAACGCATCACACACAGAAAACCCGGCTCCGCGTGGAACCGGGTTTTGTTTTGCGTTTCGACAACGCCGTATCTATTCCGCGACCACGCCCGGCGCGACGATCGGCTCGATCTCGGCGTCGAAGTCGCTAAACGCCTGGGTCTGCTGCTGGTCGAAGCGCAGGTCGAGCGTCACACCTTCCGGCAGTTGATCCGGCGAGAGCGTATGCCCGTCGATGCCTTCCGCCGCGATCACCATGGTCGAACTGACTTCGAGCGCGTTGTTATCCGCATCCAGCGAGACGCTCAGCGCCATACCCGCTTCGCTCGCTACGCTCAGGATCGCTTCCACGGTCGGATTCACGCCCTCCGGCGAGCCTGCCATGATCGCCAGCACGCTGTCCGGCCCGTCGAAGGCCACGGTGATCACGTCCACCGCCGTGCCGTCTTCGGTCGTGCCCGGCTCAACCGTCACGCTGGTCGCGGCAGAACGCACCAACGCCTCGTCGTCGAACAACGCGGTGTCCTCCACCAGATCGCCCAGGCCCAGCAGCGACAGGATCTCGTCCGCGTCGGGATCGTCCACCACGATCCAACCCTCCGCCAGCGCGGGCAGGTCCGGGCCCGGCTCGGCATATTCAGCGTTCACGTACAGCGTGCCGTCCAGGTATATCGCGTCCGCGTTGACCGTCACGGTGTTCACATCTTCCTGCGCTCCCTGCACGCGAGAAGACGTCTCGGTGTCGGTCAGCGTCGCGGAAAAATCACGCGTATCGCCAGTCTGCACGTAGACCGCCGTCCGCGTGAGATCGGTGACCTGCTGCTGGGTCTGGGTCTGGCCCTGGTACGCGACCACCGTGTCACGCACGTAAAGCTGCGTCGCGTCCTCGTGATAGTTGGTGTAGCCGTCCTGAACCTCGCGCGCGGCAAACACGCGGTCGAGCAGCGCCTGCTCGTCGGCGCTCAGCGGGCTGTCGCCCTGCGCGCGGGCCGGGATCACCGCCGCGCCCACCACGGAGACGAGCACCAGCGCGGAGAGGGTCAGGCGAGTCATCAATCGCATCATGATGGCATCCTTTAGGAGTGCAAAGAAACATACACTTTCCGATTGTAGAGGAAAACCCGCCCAGGCAGCCGCTAAAAAGTCATAAGGGGCGATAAAATCTTGAAAATGCAGCGGCCAGCCGTCAGTGATCGGCACCAGCATGTCGTTAAGTGGATTATCGAAAAGATCTAGCTTATAGGGAGGATGAGGTTTACCTCACCCCTTAACCCCCGGCCCCTTTTCCCCTCTCCAATCAGATTGGAGAGGGGAAAAGGGTGAGGTTCTTTTTGCCAACTCTTTTCAAGGTTTCACTTGGCGGCTAAAACTGCTCCACGTCGGGATACGCCTCGACCAGCGCCGCGCGCACAATGTCCTTATAACTCAGCGCGTCACCGAGCGTCTCGCCCTCGAAGCGCAGACTGAGCACCGGCTCTGTATTGGACGCGCGCAGCAGCCCCCAGCCGCGCTCGAACGTGATGCGGATGCCGTCCACGTCGTTCATGGCGTACTGGCCGTCGAGCGCCTGCTGCACCGCGCCGATCACGTGCGCCTTCTGGTCGTCCGGGCAGTGCGGGCGATATTCCGGCGTGGCGTACAGCGTCGGCACGGTCGCCATCAGCGCGGAAAGCGGCTTCTCCTGCTCGGTGACAAGCTGCACGATGCGCGCCCCGACGAAGATTCCATCGTCGAAGCCGTAATAGCCATCGCCCAAAAAAATGTGACCGCTCATCTCGCCGCCCAACAGCGCGCCTTCTTCGGCCATCTTGGCCTTGATCATCGAATGGCCGGACTTCCAGATCAGCGGACTGCCGCCCGCCTTAGCGATCTCGTCGAACAGCACCTGCGTGCTGAGCACGTCGCCCACCACCATCGCGCCGGGGTTGCGCTTGAGGATGTCGCGCGCCAGCAGCACCAGAATGCGATCCGCGCCGACGACGTTGCCGTGCTCGTCCACCACGCCCACACGATCCGCGTCGCCGTCATACGCCAGCCCCAGGTCCGCGCCCTGCTCCTGCACCACGCGCACGAGGTCGCGCAGGTTGTCCGCGTTTTGCGGATCGGGCTGGTGGTGCGGGTAGCTGCCATCCGGCTTGCAGTACACGCAGATCACGGTATGACCGAGCGCCTCCAACAGCGGCGGGCCGTAGATCCCGCCGATGCCGTTGCCCGCGTCCACGACGATCTTCAGCGGGCGAGCGTGGTGCAGGCGGCCTTCGGCCATCGCCAGATAACGCTCGTTGGCGGTTTCGTCCACCGTAGACTGGCCCGCGCCCAGGGCGTAGTCGCTCGCATCGATCATCTGACGCAGCGCCTGGATCTGATCCCCGTACAGGTTGTCTTTGCCGATGGACAGCTTGAACCCGTTCATTTCCGGCTTGAGGTGGCTGCCGGTGATCATCATGCCGCCCGCATTGCCCGCCTCGACTGCGCACCAATACACGACCGGCGTCGCGGCCATGCCGATGTCGGTGACGTGGCAGCCCGCCTCGACCAGTCCCTGAATGGCGGCTTCGGCCAGCGCGGGCGAGCTGTGACGGTTGTCGCGCCCGACGATCACGTCGCGCACGCCCTGGCGCTGCAAATACGTCCCGAACGCCTTGCCGATGCGCCACGCGGCGTCATCCGTCAGCTTGTCGCCATACTTACCGCGAATGTCGTACTGCTTAAACAGTCCCGGATCGGTCATCATCCCACCCCCGTTATCAGCCTTTCGGCTGTTCCCTGACTTGAATCGTCTGTTCGACCCACACCCGCGCGCCGTCCGGCACGTCGCTCTGCACGACGGTTGTCGGGCCGATCTCGCTCTTACGCCCGATCTTCACGCCGGGCATGGTCATCACGTTCACGCCGATGAACGCGCCCTTGCCCGCGATCAGGCCGAGCTTGTCGCGCCCGGTGCTGACGCGCTGGCCCTTGATCGTGCTGTTCACCGCCCCGTGATCGATGCGCAGGTTGGCCGTGGTGCAGCTTGCGGAGAGGTTCACGTCATCGTCCAGGATCGAGTCGAGCGCCTGGCACACGTGCGTATGCACGCCGTCCGCCAGATAGCTGCGCGCGACCTCGGTGCAGTAGCCCACCACCGAGCGCTCGCCCACCATCGACTCGCGCACCAGCGCGTTGTTGCCCACGATCGCGCCCTTGCCGATATACGCCGGGCCAACGACCGTCGATCCGTGGAACAGGCGCGCGCCCGCTTCCACCACCACGTTGCCTTTGATCAGCACGCCTTCTTCGATGATCGCTTCGTCGGAGACGCGCGGCTCGGTGATCTGGCCCAGCAGCGCGAACATCACGTCCAGCACGTGCCACGGGAACTTGATCGCCTGCCACGGCCCACTGTAGGGCACCACCTGGAAGACGTGCTCGGCCATCAGTGCCGCCATCGCGCGCTCGTAATGATCGTCGCTGGTGAGCGGCTTGGCATATTCGGCCTTGATCGCATCCAGCAGGCGCATCGCGTCGGTATGCACGTGCGCGACGATAGCGACCAGATCGCTCGGCTCGTTGCCCGCGCCCGGCTTCTCGATGATGTTGGTGATGCGCCCCCCTTCACCGACTTCGAGGTAGCCGCCGGGGAAATAGTCCGCGACACGATACCCCGCCAGATAGCTCAACGCGCTGCCAGTCTGGTACGCCGTGAGCATATCCTGGTGCAGCACGATATCGGTCAGGTCGTGCACCTGCGTGATGTAAATCGGCTGGTTGCCGTGCGCTTCCAGGTACGGCTCGATCTTCAGAACCGCGTCGCCCATGCCCTTCGGCTCCGGCTGGACGACCACTTCCGTTTCGATCTGCGGCACGGTCGAAACCAGCTCCGCGATCACGTCGCGGTTTTCGGGGTTCGCCACGATCACCGCCTGCTCGATGCCAAGCTGCGCATAGCGTTCGAGCTGCAAACTCAGCAGAGGGCGGCCCATGAACTTGATCAGTGATTTTTCTTCCAGCGGCCACAGGCGCGAGCTTGCTCCCCCGGCCAGCACGACGAGCAGCGGTGTCCTCACGGTTTGTCCTCCCTGGTGGTGCGGCGGGCAGCACAGGCCCCCGGCTCAAGCATCATATTAGTCGTGGTAATTGTAGTGTGATGCGCGGCTGGCGTCCAGTTGGGGGCAGGGGTCGGAAATCAGCGGTTCAGGGGCAACTCAACCGGTTCGATCCCCACGACCTTCCCCGCGACCTCCCCGCTCACTGCCAGCGGCCCGGATCCTGCCCGCGCCGGACGTACACCTGCCCGCCCTGCTGCGGCTGCCCGACCACCATGCGCAGCACGAGCGATCCGAGCGCCCCGGCCACGAAGCCGCCCACGTGCGCCCAGACCGCCACGCCGGAGGTCTGCGCCGTGGGCACGCCCAGCGACGCGATGCCGTTGATGAACTGTGTCAGGAACCAGATCCCCAGGAACATGTACGCGGGCAGCGCAAACACCCACCAGTAGCCCACCAGCACGCGCACGCGGTTGGTCGGGTACATCAAAATGTACGCCCCCAGCACGCCGGAGATCGCGCCGCTGGCCCCGATGCTGGGAATGGTTGATCCCTGGTTGAACAGGATATGCGTCGCGCTGGCAGCCAGTCCTGTGGCGAGATAAAAGACGAGGTAGAGCAGCGAGCCGAACCGCCGTTCCACATTGTCGCCAAAAATCCACAGGAACAGCATGTTGCCGCCGACATGCGCCAGACCGCCGTGCACGAACATCGAGGTGACCAGCGAGTACAGATCCTGCCCGTGCTGAATTTCTCGCGGAACCACACCATAGGTGAAGACGAAGTTTTCCAATGACCGCCCGCCCAGCGTGCTCTCATACAGAAACACCAGCACGTTGACGATCACCAGCAACAGCGTGACGACCGGCAGCCCCGCGCCTTTTTCGTTTTCGTCGCCAATGGGGAACATTGCGCGCTCCTTCGTCGTTGGAATTCGCCAGCATCACACAAAGCAACGTTAGCACAGACTGTAGCACAATGCCCCGGCAGGCAGGCAGCACGCGCAGCGCAACAAAAAAGCCCGGGCTGTGTGCCGGGCTTGTTGCGGTTAAAGGGGTATTCGGACGGTGACTCAGTCCTCCGTGACCGGATCGAGGTCCAGCATCCGGCGCACCTTCGCCACGAGGTCGTGATGCAGGATCGGCTTGGGCAGGTAGTCGCTCGCACCGGCGTCCATGCCGCTCATCACGCTCTTTGCATCGCCACGGGCGGAAAGGATCAGGATGGGGGTCTGGGCCGTATCGGGACGCTGGCGCAGCACGCGGCACAACTCGATTCCGTCCATGCCGGGCATCATCACGTCGAGGATGATCAAGTCAGGCGTGTCATGATCCAGCACGACCAATGCCTGCTCGGCGTCTTTCGCCTTCAGCACCTCGAATCCGCCCCGCTCCAGCATGATACCAATCAGTGTCAACGCGCCGATTTCGTCGTCAACAACGAGGATACGCTTCATAACCCGGTGTCTCCCTCTGTGACTGCGAGCGATGATTCTCGCGTCTGGGACTAGTGTAACATGTAAAGAGTGACGCAACCAGCATTGCCACTGGTTCACAGCCCAAACCATCGCCTACACAGTCAATTAGTCTTTGCCTTTTATACAACGCTTTAGAACAGTGCGCCACCCTTACAAAGCCAAAAAATTATGAATTTCTGCATCTCTGATTAATCTTCAAACAATTTTTTATATTTGTGCATGACACAGCATCGCGTTTTCCGCACGCGGCCTTTATAATTCCCGACCGGATCGACGCACGCGAGGAGGATTGTGGTGCCATTACCGGACGGAACGCACGTTGCCTATGGGGATATCATCCTGCTGATCGGCAAGGATCTGCGCCAGTTCATCCGCACCGTCAAGGAAGGACAGCGCTTCGAGTGCCACCTGGGCTACATCGAGTATGACGCACTGGTCGGCGCGGCCTATGGCAGCCAGTTCCCCACGCACAAGGGCCACAAGATGTTCGTCCTGATCCCGCATACGGAAGATATTATCCTCCACCTTCAACGCCTGGGCCAGATCATCTACCCCAAGGATCTCGGCTACATTGCGCTGAAGCTCGGCATCCGGCCCGGCGTGCGCGTGATCGAGGCTGGGACCGGCAGCGGCGCGCTGACCATGACGCTGGCAATGCTGGTCGGTGACGAGGGCCACGTATACACCTACGAGCGCCGTAACGATATGCTGTCGCGGGCCTTTGCCAACCTGCGGCGCATGGACCTGCTCGACCGGGTGACGTTCCACGAGAAAGACATCGAGGAAGGCTTCGAGGAAACGGACGTGCACGCGCTGTTTCTGGACGTGCGCGAACCGGCGGACTATCTGCCCCAGGCGCGCGCGGCGCTGCGCGGCGGCGGATTCTTCGGGGCGCTGGTCCCCACCATGAACCAGGTGCTCGATCTGGCCCAGCCGCTCTACGACGGGCCGTGGTATATGCTGCAAATCGAGGAGCTGCTGCTGCGCTCCTACAAGACGCACCCGCAGCGCGTGCGCCCCGACGATCAGATGGTCGGGCACACCGGGTATCTGATCTTTGCGCGCGCCGTGGACCGCGATACGCGCACCGCCAGCACGAACGAAGCGCCCGACGACATGGGCGACGATACGCGCGACATCGTGCGCGACGACGATCCCGGCGACGGCGACCAGTAGCCCGCGCGGCGCGCTTTCAGTCGCGCGGCTCCATACCCAACGCGCGCAGCCCGGCGGGCGTCATCCTGCCGTCCCGGATCAGGCGCTCGGCGTGCTCCAGGTTGCGCTGTGAAGTCGTGCCCCGGGTGCGGCGCGGCGTGAAGCGCTGCAAGTACGATTTATCGTCACCCTTGCGCCGCTTGCTTTCGCTCCACCCAAAACACAGCCCTTCGTCGAGCACGTCCTCGAATGCCACCGACGCGATCCCGGAACTCGCCTTGTAGATGCGAATCCAGATCCCGCTCGATGTGGCGTGATGCTGTTCCAGCCACGCGCGCAGATCCCCCACCGACCGGAATTCGAGCACGGGCAAATCGTCCGATCCCGGTGTCATGGGCACCTCCAAACACAAAAACGGGACCACGCGGGTCCCGTTCGAGTGACAATCGGAACAGTCGAAAGACTATTCTTCGTCTTCTTCCTCACGACGACGGATGAGTTCCGGCTCAGACTCGCCGCCTTCGCCTTCTTCTTCCTCGGCACCCGCGGATGTCAGGTAGCTCGTGGTCACCACGATTTCCTCCGCGTCGGCGTGGTAGGTCACGCCAGGAAGCTGCGGCAGATCCGCGACGGTGATCATGTCACCGACTTCCTTCAGAAGATCGAGGCTCACTTCGATCGACGAGGGCAGATCGCCGGGCAGGCATTCCACCGTGATCGAGTTCTTCTCGTGGGTGAAAGCGCCGCCAGCATCTTCCAGGGCGTCGCCGCTGCCCACCAGCAGAATCGGCACCTCGGTGCGGATCACCACGTCCATACGGACCCGGTAGAAATCGAGGTGCAGCACGTCGCCACGAACCGGGCGGCGCTGGACGTTGCGGACGAGCACGTTGTAGGTCTCGTCGCCTTCGACGTCCAGATTGATGATCTGCGATCCACCCGCCGCCAGCAGCTTCGGGCGCAGCTCGATCCAATCGACCAACAGAGACAGCGGCTCGAAGCCGGGGCCATAGAGCACAGCCGGGATCTTGCCTTCGCGGCGCAGGTGACGCACATGCTTGCCGAGCACATCGCGCTTGGTCGCTTGAAGGGTAATGGTTTCAGCCATCGATACGTTCTCCTCATTCTCGCAGGACCGGCTGGCTGCTCTCAGCGACCGCCACCGCCTGTTGACTCTTGATTGCGCACGTCTTGAAAAGAAATTTTAAGCAGGCCCGCGCGCCGGACTGCCCGCCTCATAGAGGCTCTGAGCCACCGGCACACAGCGCCAGCAGTTGCATTCTTAGCGGGGGCAATTGTAGCTAACGGACCGTTCAGCGTCAATGGTCGATCGGTAGCCGCGTAGAGAAAAGACTTGTTACCGGCAAACCTACAGCCGTCTCGTTTTGCGGCTCATTTTGCGCATTCGGTCCCGACGTTGATCCGCCGCGCGTCCCACAAGGCTCGACGGGGCTTGCCCCGCCCCTTATAATAGCCGCCCCGTCGTTCCGCACCTGCCGCACAACGAGAGTGCCGCTCATGGATCACCGCGAACCCCTCACCCCTGGTCTGCGCCACATTCTGCTGGCTGCCATTCTGGCCGTTGGCGCGTGGCTGCGCTTCCAGCACCTCGGTGCAATCGAGTATAACGTCGATCAGGCGTATCCGGTCTGGCAGGCGATCCGCACCCTGCGCGATGGCGCGCTGCCGCTGGTCGGCCAGGGCACGTCGGTGCTGTTCGCCAATCCGCCGCTGACAGGCTACCTCTATATCCCGGTGATGGCCCTGTTCCGCGCGCCAATCGCGGCCTACGTCTTCACACTGATCCTGAACACCTTTGCGATCTGGCTGGCCTACCGCGCGCTCGAACGGCTGCTTGGCCCGCGCGCGGCGCTGGTCGGCGCGGCCCTGTTCGCGGTCAACCCATGGATCATCGAGGACAGCCGCCGGACGTGGGTCCAGGCGCTCGCGCCGTTTTTCGTGTGCCTGATCTTCTGGGCGCTGGCCCCGGTTCTGACGCGGCAAACAGCCCATCCTGGCCGCCGCATGCTGATCGCGCTGGTGGCCTTCGCCCTCTTCGCGCACAGTTATTTGCTGGCCTATGCGCTGGGCGCACCGGTCGCCGTCCTGCTGCTGATCTTCCGGCGGCGCGTGCCCTGGCGCGCAGTGATCGCGGGCGGCGCGGTCTTCGCCGTGCTGATGGCGCTGTACGGCATTGGGCTGGCGCGGCAGTGGGAGGATACGCAGCGGCGCGCGGAAGATTTCGCGGGCGGCAGCGCGTCGCTCAGCGCGGAAGCGCTCGATCACGCGCTGCGACTGGTCAGCGGGTGGAACTATGCCGCCGTGCGCGGCCAAAATGCCCCGGCGAACGACGCGGATCTGCGCGACCGCCTGGACGACATTCCGTTTGTGCTCTGGACCGCCGCCGTGATCGCGGGCGCGGCGATGGCGATCCGCGCGCTGGTCCGGCGCGACACGTCCGCCCCGCCCGGTC
>NZ_DAISHJ010000157.1:0-9707 GCF_036822615.1 Aggregatilinea sp.
TTGGAGAGGGGAGACAAGCATCTCAACGGGTTTTGTAGGGGCAGGTTTCTAACCTGCCCTGGCTTTCGGAGTTAAAAGTTAAAGAGTATCTAGCCCGCCCGTTTTTTTGCCTTACCACCCCTTATTATCACCCTCACTGTTTCGGTTATGCGGCTGCCTCCATTGGGATAATCCGCAAACTGTCGCTGCCCTGTTCATTGACTGTCGGGAAACACCAGACACGGCAGCGGTACTTCTTATGGGCGGCGCAACCGCACGGTAGGCGGCGGTTGCTACGACGGGCACGGGCGCTATAATCGGCCCGGTTTAAACGTCGTCCCGTTGTGTATCGTTAACTGAGCGGAACTGTAGCGGAATGCAGAGCAAACAAAGCAAGCCGACCATCTGGCGCGACTTCGATTTTGTCCTCCTGGGCCTCGTGATGCTGCTGGTGATCATCGGCATCCTGATGATCCGCAGCGCGACCTTCGGCGCGGTGGACACCGACCTGATCAACCGCGTGCCCAGCCAAATCCGGTTCATGCTGATCGGCATCGTTGTGGTGTTCGCCATCGCCGCAATCGACTACCGGCTGTTGGGCAGCTTACACTCGTTTCTGTACGGCTTCATCCTGTTCATTCTGGGGCTGGTCGCAGGCCTAGGCGCGGTCGGCGCGGCGGGCGCGCAGAGTTGGCTGAACGTCGGCTTGCAGGTGCAGCCCTCGGAGTTGGGCAAGCTGCTGCTGGTGATCACGCTCGGCCAGTTTCTCGCGGATCGCTACCAGCAGATGGACAGCCTGCGCACCGTGATTCTGTCGGGCATACATGTCGCCGTGCCCGCGCTGATGATTTTTGTCCAGCCGGACCTGGGCACCACGACGGTGATCGTGGTGGTGTGGTTCGTGATGGTGTGGGCGGCGGGCTTGCGCCTGAAGCACCTCGCGCTGCTGATCCTGGTGGCGCTGGTGGCGATGCCCGTGCTGTGGCTGCAAATGGAGCCGTACCAGCGCGAGCGTATCACGACCTTCGTGGCGAGCAGCGAGACGTGTTACGACGATCCCGAACTGATGCGCAGCGGCAACTGTACGTTCGAGGACGAGGACGGCAACGGTGTGCCGGACGTGAAGGACGCGCGCTACAACATCGACCAGGCGCTGATCAGCATCGGGTCCGGTGGGCTGATGGGCAAGGGCTACGGCAACGGCTCGCAGACGCAGGGGCGCTTCCTGCGCGTGCGCCACACGGACTTTATCTTCAGCGTTATCGCGGAAGAAATGGGTTTCATGGGCGCGGTCGCGGTGATCACGCTGATGGGGCTGGTGGTGCTGCGCTGTTTGCGCGCCGCCCGGCTGGCCGCCGATCCGCTCGGCAGCCTGATCGCGTATGGCGTGGCGGGCATGATCTTCTTCCAGACGATGGTGTCCATTGGCATGAACCTGAGCATCCTGCCGGTGACGGGCCTGACGCTGCCATTCGTGAGTTCGGGCGGGTCGTCGCTGATCACGATGTTGATCGGCATCGGGTTGGTGGAGAGCGTGGTGATGCGGCGGCGCATCCGCGAATACGTGTAGGAGAGGGAACGATGCCGGGACGGGGGCGTGCGGTCCAGAGCGGGCAGGACATGGAGTTCGAGGTCATGCAGCTCGCGGAGGCGCTGGGCCTGGAGGCGCGGCGGCAGTTCCGCGTGGGGCGGCGCATCTGGGGCGCGGTGCGTGTGATCGACGTGGTGGTACGCCATCCCGACACGCGACAGACGCTCGGCATCGAGTGCAAATATCAGGGCAGCACGGGGTCCGCCGAGGAGAAGATCCCCTCGACCGTGCTCGACATCGAGGCGTGGCCTATCGCGGGGATCATCGTCTTCGCGGGCGAAGGCTTTTCGGGCAACATGCGCTCGTACCTGTACTCGACGGGCAAGGCCGTGGACCTGGAAGACCTCGATATGTGGCTGCGGCTGTTTTTCGGATTGGATTTGGAAGGGTAGTGACGGATGGATCAGTCTGCGAATACGTGCTCACTTTCCGAGCGCCAATGGGACCTGCTGCGCGCCATCGCGCGCGGGCTGGCGGGGCAGGAGGGCGCGGCGACGTGGTGGATTCAGGTGGCGCACGATCTGGGCGGCCCGGTGTGGCAGGGGATCGACGACGCGGCGCTGCGTGACGAGATCCAGGCGCTGACGACGCTGGCCGACATCGACGCGTTCGAGCGGTACGCGCTGCTGAGCAATCCGCAGGCCGGGCGCTACGAGCTGTTCGCGCAGCGGGTGATTGAACTGGTGGAGTAGGTTTACTTCTTCAAGATGTTGGCTGTTGAAGTCAATTTATCGAGCAGATTTTGTTTCTTATGTGGAACTTCATAAACCAGAAACAGCAGCATCGAAAATGTTTGCCGGACGAGCGCAATTAACCCCCTGTCCAGATTTGCTTGTTTTGTCACATCACCATCATTCGGGTGAATCGATGCGTTACCCAGATCTTTGATCACACCCAAGAATGCTGTGTCAAGATCAAGCGCCCATTTTGGCGCTTTTTGATCTGCAATGTCTTTCTCTAGTTGCTGAATTTTGTTGTTCAACATCCCTTGTATATAGCCCTGCTCATAAAGTAGATGTTCCAGTGCGCCGCGCATCATCGCAATTGCGGCGCTGTTTGCACTGACAGATTCAGCACGGTGAGCTTGGTCAAGGTAGAACGCTACTCCTGGAGGTGTGTGCGGCGTTGATAGTCCTCCTGATTGGCTTCCAAGGATAGCAACGTCGGGACCTTGAGGTCCTTGATACACTACAACGGTGAATAGATTGTCACATTGAACACATTTGTAGATAAGAAGTGCTGGTTTTACGTAATGTAGAATTGTATTTGCACTTTCAGCTGTGATTTCGGTTGGCCAGTTGGCTTGTCTTAGCTTACTTGTAAGAAAGCAAGTTGCGGACACTCTTCGTAGTTCGCCACAAGACGGACAGTAAATATGTCCCGCGACAACAGAATTTTCGCCGGTGAGTACGTCAGTCCGACGAACAAGCGTCGCCACACCTTCAACTGATGCAAGATCAAGTCTATCCAGATCTAGTTTTGCCATGGATTTACTCGTAGTTTCGTGATTGCAGTAAATACTATGTAATAATAATCCGACACTCAATAATTCACCACCAGCACCTCAGTAATCTCTCCGCGCTTGCCGCCCTTGGAGTTGATCGCGCGGCGGGCGGTGACGGTGTGCACCGTGAAGCCCTCGTAGAGTCCGCGCACGAACGGCGTGTCGGAATTGCTCAGCATGACCTTGCAGCCGCGATCGGACAGCGCGCGGAACGTCTCCGCCAGCCGCCGCTGATCGTCCTGCCCGAACGAATCCGCCGAATAGCTGGTGAAGTTGGCCGTGCTGCTGAGCGGATCGTAGGGCGGGTCGAAGTACACGAAGTCGCCTGCTTGCGCATGGTCCAGCACATCCGTGAAGGGGCGCGTGTTCACGTCCACGTTTTGCAGCGCCAGCGATGCCGCGCGCAGCCGCTTTTCGCTGAGGACATCGGGATTCTTGTAGCGACCCATCGGCACGTTGAACTGGCCCTTGCTGTTGACGCGCCACAGCCCGTTGTAGCAGGTCTTGTTCAGGTAGATCATGCGCGCGGCGCGTTTGACTTCTGACGCGCCGGCCCAGGCCGGATCGCGGTCCTGATCGCGGACCTCGTAATAGTGCTGGTGATCGTCCTGCTCGTGGGCGAGCTTGTGCGCGCGCAGCGCCTCAACCAGCGCGTCCACCTGATTGCGCACGACGAGGTAGCAGTTGATCAGCTCCGGGTTCACGTCGGAGAGGGCGTAGTCGTCGAACAGGTCGCGCTTGCGCAGCTCGAAGAACACCGCGCCGCTGCCCGCGAACGGCTCGAAGTAGGCGCGGCCCCGGTCGGTGGGGAAAAAGCGATCGTACTGCGCGAGTAACTGGCCCTTACCGCCCGCCCATTTCAGGAACGGCTGCGCGTCGGCCAGGGTCGGTTGGGATGTGTCGGTCATGCGTCCTCAAATGCGGCGGTCAGCAGTTGGCTGTTAGCGGTTCGCAAAAAATCTATTCGGAATACGGAATCTGGCAAAATAGGGTAGGGGCGTATCACATACGCCCCTACGGATGGTGCGAGAGTCGGGTGTCGCCCGATCTAGCCCTGCTTCTGCTGGATCTTGGCCCAGGAGTCGCGCAGGCCGACGGTGCGATTATAGACCGGGTGACCGGGCGTCGAGTCGGGATCGACGCAGAAATAGCCCTGGCGCTCGAACTGGAAGCGGCTGCCCGGCGGCATATCGCGCAGGCTCGGCTCCAGCTTCACGCCCTGGAGCACGGTCAGGGAATCGGGGTTCAGGTTGACCGTGAAGTCCTGGCCTTCGGGCACGTCTTCGGGATCGGGATTGGTGAACAGGTGATCGTAGACGCGCACTTCCGCGTCGAGCGCGTGCGCCGCCGAGACCCAGTGCAGTGTCGCCTTGACCTTGCGCCCGTCCGGGGCGTCGCCGCCGCGCGTGGCGGGATCGTAGGTGCAGTGCAGCTCCACGACGTTGCCCTCGTCGTCCTTGATCACGCCCGTGCAGGTGATGAAGTAGGCGTAGCGCAGGCGCACTTCACGGCCCGGCGCGAGGCGGAAGAACTTCTTGGGCGGCTCCTCCATGAAGTCCTCGCGCTCGATGTAGACCACCTTCGAGAACGGGACTTTGCGCGTCCCGGCGCTCTCGTCTTCGGGATTGTTGATCGCGTCCATCTCTTCCACGAGATCGTCGGGATAGTTCTCGATGACGACTTTGAGCGGATCGAGCACGGCCATCGCGCGCGGGGCGCGGCGGTTGAGATCGTCGCGCACGGCATGTTCCAGAAGCGCGATGTCGATCGTGCTGTCCGCCTTGCTGACGCCGACCGTTTCCACGAAGGCGCGGATCGCTTCGGGCGTATAGCCGCGCCGCCGCATGGCGCTGATGGTTGGCATACGCGGGTCGTCCCAGCCGCTCACGTAGCCGTCCTTGACCAGACGCAGCAGCTTACGCTTGCTCATCATGGTATAGGTCAGGTTCAGGCGCGCGAACTCGATCTGGCGCGGGTGGAAGATGTCGAGCTGTTCCACGAACCAGTTATACAGCGGGCGGTGATTCTCGAATTCGAGCGAGCACATCGAGTGCGTCACGCCTTCGATGGAGTCCGACTGCCCGTGCGCCCAGTCGTACATCGGGTAGATGCACCACTTGGTGCCGGTGCGCGGGTGCTCGTCGTGAAGGATGCGGTACATGACCGGGTCGCGGAAGTTCATGTTGGGCGACGCCATGTCGATCTTGGCGCGCAGCACGCGCGAGCCGTCGGGGAACTCCCCGGCCTTCATGCGCTCGAACAGGTCGAGGTTTTCCTCGATGGGGCGATCACGGTAGGGGCTGTTTTTGCCCGGTTCGGTCAGCGTGCCGCGATATTCGCGGATCTCGTCGGCGGTCAGGTCATCGACGTATGCCTTGCCGTCCTTGATGAGCTGGATCGCCCACTGGTACAACTGGTCGAAGTAATCCGAGGCGAAAAACAGGCGATCTTCCCAGTCCGCGCCGAGCCATTTGACGTCGCGCATGATCGCGTCGATGTATTCCTGCTCTTCTTTGGACGGGTTGGTGTCGTCGAACCGCAGATTAAACTTGCCACCGTAGGCTTGCGCGATGCCGTAGTTGATGTTGATGGCCTTGGCGTGGCCGATGTGCAGGTAGCCATTCGGCTCGGGCGGGAAGCGCGTGTGCACGCGGTCGTAACGCCCGGCCTTCAGGTCCTCCTCGATGGCTTCGCGGAGGAAATTTGACGGGCCTGCGCCCGTGGAGGTGGTATCGGTTGTTGGTGTTTTGATGTCTTCGCCAGTCGGCATACGGTTTGTCCTTCAGGATGGGTGTGCCAGTCGCTATAGTGTAACCCATCCGGCGCGCATTGAGTAGGCATGTGCGGCATGTGAGGTGCGATTCTTACCGTTCAATCTGCACAAAGCGTCTGTTATAATTTTTCAAGAAAGTGTTCAGCGATCAGCGTTCAGTTTTCGGCGGAGTGCGATCAGCAATTGCGGCGGTCATCCCGCTGGCGAGACGTGCTCGTGAAAACGGGCTGCTGAAAACTGATCACGGTCCGCCGCATACCCAGTGAGGAGCGTGTTCTTGTGACCGACCGAGACCCATCCGTTCGCGTGCGTTTCGCACCCAGCCCCACCGGTCCGATGCACATCGGCGGGGTGCGCACGGCCCTGTTCAACTGGCTGTTCGCGCGCCACCACGGCGGGACGTTCATCCTGCGCATCGAAGACACGGACCAGAAGCGGTACTCGGAGGATTCAATTCACCTGATCACCGAGGGCCTGCGCTGGATGGGCATCGACTGGGACGAGGGGCCGGAGGTCGGCGGGGAGTACGGGCCATACGTGCAGTCGGAGCGGGTCGATCTCTACCGCGAGTGGGCCGACTGGCTGGTCGATCACGATCTGGCGTACCGCTGCTACTGCACGCCGGGGCGCCTAGCCGCGCTGCGCGAGCAGCAGATCGCGGAGAAGCGCGATCCCGGTTACGACCGCCACTGCCGCTATTTGACGCCGGAAGAACGCGCCGCCAACGACGCGGAGGGCAAGCCCTACGTGATCCGGTTCAAGATGCCGACCGAGGGCGCGACCACCGTGCACGACCTGATTCGCGGCGACATCACGTTCGAAAACACGCAGCTTCAGGACCTCGTGCTGCTGAAGTCGGACGGTTTCCCGACGTACCACCTCGCCAACGTGGTGGACGATCACTTCATGAAGATCACGCACATCATGCGCGCCGAGGAATGGATCTCGTCCGCGCCGGTGCATAAGAACCTGTACGCGGGCTTCGGCTGGGAGATGCCGCAGATCGCGCACTTGCCGGTGATCCTGAATCCGAGCGGCAAGGGCAAGCTGTCCAAGCGCAGCGCGGGCTTCAGCGAGGGCGGGCGCAAGATCCCGGTGCTGCTGTACGAATTCCAGGATGCGGGCTATCTGCCGGAGGCGCTGGTCAACTTTTTGACCAACGTCGGGTGGAGCTTTGGCGAGGACCGCGAAGTGTTCACGGTCGATGAGACCATCGAGCGCTTCGACCTGGATCGCGTGAACCCGGCGGCGAGCATCTTCCCGGTGGAAAAGCTCGATTGGCTGAATGGCGTCTACATCCGCGAGATGGATCCGGCGAAGCTGGCGCAGCTTTTGATGCCGGTTTTCACGAAGGCGGGCTACGAGGTCAACCCGGAGATTCTGGTAGGGGCCGCGCCGCTGCTCCAGCCGCGCATCAAGACGCTGAATGACGCGCTGGAGATGGGACGGTTCTTTTTCGTCGATCCGTTCGAGCCGCCGGCGGTGGCCGATCTGGTGCAGAAGGGTATGGACACCCCGCGCACGCTGGACGCGCTGGAAAAGGCGCTGGCGCGGCTCGACGCGCTGCCCGATTTCGCCGCCGCGACGCAGGAAGCCGCTATGCGCGCACTGATCGAGGAACTGGGCCTCAAGGTCGGGCAGTTGTTCGGCGCGCTGCGGGCCGCCACGACCGCGCAGCAGTCGTCGCCGCCGCTGTTCGAGTCGGTGGAAGTGCTGGGCCGCGACGAATCGCTGCGCCGCATCCGTCTGGCGCTGGACGTGCTGCGGAACGCGTAGCAGCGGCATTCGTTTGCTCAACTGTAGGGGCGTATCGAATACGCCCCTTTTTGTTTTTCGGGGAGCAAGCAAATCCCATTGGCTCGGCGTGTTTCCTCTTTTTAATCGCAGAGGAGCGGCGGCATGTCAGTTCCCCAGCAGTGCCCCCAGGGCGCTGCCGAACATGTACGAGCCGCAGCCGAAGAACACCGCCATCACGACCGTGCCCAGGACGATCGACAGGCAGCCGGTGAACGCGCTGAAGCGGTAGACCTTGCCGATCACGCTCGACATCAGGTAGTACATCAAGAGCGACAGCGGCAGCAGCAAGAACGAATAGGTCATCAGCGACTCGAAATCCCCGAAGCTGGCGACCAGCACGAAGATCAGCGCGGACACGATGCTGAAGCCCGTCAGATAGGGCACGAGGTGATGGTACAGCCCGACGAGCGTGCCGTCCCCACCCAGAAACGTCGTCGCGGCGAAGTGCACGGCCACGCCCAGCAGCATCACGCCGATCACGCCGTAGACGGCGCTGCCGACGGCGGAAGGCAGCAGCACGGCGATGCTGGCATCGGTGAACGCCTCGATATCGGCATAAGTCAGCGTGCTGGCCGGGGCGTTGTCGAGCATATCCTTCAGCATCCGTTCCAGCAGCGGCATGGCGAACAGCAGCGAGATCAGCGTGGAGAGCGTGCTCACCAGCGCGTACAGCGCCAGATCGATCAGCACGTTGGGCCACGTATCGTCCTCGCCGGGCAGCCTTTCGCCCCCCACCGAAGGCGCTGATTCCTGCAGCCCGGCGGCGAAGGCCGCACGCTGCTGGGGATTCGTCAAGATAGCGATCGCGTCTTTCGTGGAGCGCCCGGTCAGCGTGATGATCAGGTTGCTGACGAACGCTTCTTTCGCCAGATCGGGGTCGATGCTCAGCGCTTTGCCCAGATTTTCGATCGCGCGGGCGCGCTGCCCCCCGGTGTGCTGCGAAATGGCCGTGTCGAGGTAGCCCCGGGCGCGTTCCTTGTCACGCGCGCTGACGACCTTTGGCTCCGGCGCCGGGTCGGGCGCGGGCCGGGCGTACAGCGGCTCCTCGGACGCGTGCGGCGCGCTGTGGGCAGCGGGACCAGCTCCGGGGCTGTCGCTGCTGCTGTGCTGCCGGATGAAGCGGCCCGCATTCAGCGCCAGCTCGCGCAGGGCCGGGTCGGGATCGGTGCGGTACACAGCGGCAAGCGCCGGTAGGGCGGTCGGGTTCTTGGATTGGCCGAGGGCAATGATAGCGGCCCGGCGCACTGCCGGATCGGGGCTGTTCAACTGCTGCAAATACTGGTCGATCATGATTCCCCCTCATGCGACGCTTCCCGCTGCGCGGTGCGGGAAATTCAAGTGTCTACCTTTCTACTATACCGGAAGCGCGCCGCAGGTGTACCCGCGAAATGTGGGTATTGTGGCGTCGTCTATCACCTTTGGCATTGCGGTGCGCGGCGCAGGGGCGTTGCCCGCCCCGACGGATCGGGTTATGCTACATAGAGCGGCACGACACTGCGCCGCCGCCACTTATTTTTTTTACCTGCCACTCAGGAGTCCGCGCCATGATCACGGTGGTTACGGATAGCTGCGCCAGCGTTCCCCAGGCGCTGATCGAGCAGCTCGGTATCGAAGTCGTTCCTTATTACCTGCATACGACGCTCGGCACGCTGCGGGACGGCGTGGATATGCCGCCCGACGATTTTTACGCCTGGCTGCTGACCGCCCCCGGCTGGCCGACGACGGCCAATCCCTCTGCCGGGGACTACCTGGAAGCACTGCGCCGGGCGGCGGCGCGCGGGGACGGCGTGGTGATGGTCAGCATGACCGGCACGGGCAGCGGCGGGTTCCAGTCCGCGACGCTTGCCAAACGCCTCGCCGCAGACGATCTGCTGGGACTGGACGTGCACGTGATCGATACGCAGCAGGTGGCGTTGGCGCACGGCTGGGCGGTGATCCAGGCGGCGCGTGCGGCCCTGGAGGGCGGCACGGTCGAGCAGGTGGCCGCCGTCGCACGGGACGTGGCGGCGCGGGCGTTTGTGGGCTTCACCAACGATACGCTCGAATATTTGCAACGCGGCGGG
>NZ_DAISHJ010000158.1:0-9614 GCF_036822615.1 Aggregatilinea sp.
TGGCGGGCGCGCTGGCAGCGTGCGGCTGCACCATCGTCAGCGGGCTGGCCGCCGGGATCGACACCGCGGCGCACCAGGGGGCGCTGCGCGCAGGCACGCGCACGCTAGCCGTGCTGGGCAGCGGCGTGCAGTCGGTTTACCCGCCCGGCAACCGGACGCTCGCCCGGCATATTATCGAGCATGGCGCGGTGATCGCGGAGGTTCAGCCCGACGCCGGGCCGAACGCGCCCGCGCTGGTCGCGCGCAACCGCCTGATCAGCGGGCTGAGCCGGGCGATCGTCGTCGTGGAAGCAGGCGAAACGAGCGGCAGCCTGCACGCAGCCCGGTTCGCGCAGGCGCAAGGGCGCGCTGTGTACGCGGTCGAGAGCGCCGCCGCCGGGTCGCGCCATCTCATCAACAGCAACGCCGCGCAGCCGCTGCCGAGCACGATCGACGCCTGGCACACCCTGGCCGAAACCCTGACCGCCGGATAGCGCCCGGCGCGCTGGCTGGTGCTTTGCAAGTGGAGTACTATTAGGTGTTTGAAGACAGCGTCATGCTATTCCAGACGCAAAAACGTGTAGGAATAAGCTCATTTCACACTGCTTGACTGCCAGACATAGATCTGTTTTAATGAGGCTACACAATAAGGGTTTGATTTTGGTTAGCGGGGTTTGGGGAATACCCTCCCAGGGAAAAAGGTAGACTTGCCATGACGCCAGACAATCACCGCGCGCCCAGCCGGTTAGCGCCTATTCGGCCTGGATCTGGCTACCCGAAGCCTTCTCCACTCGACTCAACCACCACGGGAACCCGTCCGAGTCCGTCGAGCGAGTACGATCTGGACAGCTACGAGATCGTCGAGAGCATGATCGAGGACGAGCAGCCCTCGCCGAGTGAGGTCATTTACGAGACGCAGCCTCGCACGCGGTCCAACGGGAACCACGCGACTCAACCCGCATCTGAAACACGGCCCACCACCTACCCCGAAGAAGAAGCGGCCTCGCGTGGGGCGGTGCTGCCCAGCGATGCGCTGGAGATGCAGCCTCAAAGCGCGCCTATCCTGCCGCCCGGGTTCCTGTCGAAAAAAGAACGTTACCAGATGCTGATGCAGACCGTGCAGTATTACGAGGGCCAGTGGAAGCTGGCCAGCATCCGTATGCTGCGCGGCGATCGCATGGCGGCCTATTTGACGCCGCGCAAACGCCGCCTGGACCTGAAGACGGCGATCAATCGCCAGCAGGTGATGGTCATCTCGCTGGACCAGAACGGCAACGCGGACATCAAAGAGCCGCCGCGCCGCAGCGTGGTCCAGCGCTTCATCGACTGGCTGCGCGGCGGGTAGCCGCCCCTCCCCTGATCACTAGCCCTGGTTCGCCGGGGCTTTTTTGCGCCCATCGCAGAGTGCCCCTCGTCAATATATTGACAACGACTATACCGAACGGTATACTGTTTTACATCAGGAAAGGGCAACCCAGCGTGGACAATCGATCGGAACTGTTGGCGGTGGCGCTGACGCTGTTCAGCAGCGAAGGTTACGATGCAGTCGGCGTGCAGCGCATCGCGGAGGAGGCAGGCGTCACCAAGCCGACGCTGTACCACTACTTCGGCAGCAAGCGCGGCCTGTTCGAGGCGTTGGTGCACGAAAAAGGCGAGGGGCTGCTGGCCGACATCAGGCAGGCCGCCATCTACCACCACGACATCACCGGATCGATAAATACGGTGGTGTATGCGTACTTCGACTACGCGCGCCGCCAACCGGAATTTTACCGGATGCTGCTGGCGATGTGGTTCGCGCCGCCCTCGGCGGAATATTCCCCGGCGGTGCGGTCGCTGCTGGCGCAGTTGCAGGCGCTGCTGGAAGAGATGTTCCGGCGCGCGGCGGAGGATCATGGCAATATGCGCGACAGGCACATGCTGTACGCGACGAGCCTGAAGGGGCAGATCGACACGTACATCGGGCTGGGGCTGCAAGGCTACGTCGATCTGCGGTCGAAGGATCTGGTGTATCGCATGATTCACCAGTTCATGCACGGGATATTTTCGTAGAAGCGGTTAGCCGTTAGCGATTGGCGGTTAGCCAGGACAAAGGCAGTTGTCCCCGTTTTCCGCTCTGTGGCCCTGTGGGTCCGCAGAATTAACAGAGTCCGTCGCGCTCTTTTTTTGCCCGTTTTCTATACCGAACGGTATACAGGAGATGGCACAGCATGACGCAGGCAATGACACACACGACGGCACAGATTATGACGCCCGACTGGATCGACAGCGCCCTGTTCTATCACATCTACCCACTGGGGCTGCTGGACGCGCCCGCGCACAACGACTTCAGCGCCGCGCCGGTCCCGCGCCTCGAAGGGCTGGCACCGTGGATCGATCACATCCTGGGGCTGAACCTGAACGCCGTCTACCTGGGGCCGGTATTTGAATCGACCGCGCACGGGTACGACACCGCCGATTACTTCCAGGTGGACCGGCGGCTGGGCACGTGGGACACGCTGCGCGGCGTGATCGGGGCCATGAAGGCGCGCGGGCTGCGTGTGATCCTGGACGGCGTATTTAACCACGTCGGGCGCGGCTTCTGGGCATTCCGCGACGTGCAGGCCCACGGCCAGAACTCGGTTTACGCGGGGTGGTTCCATGCCCTCGACTTTGGGCGCACCAGTCCATACGGCGATCCGTTCGGCTACGAGGGCTGGGCGGGACACATGGATCTGGTCAAGCTCAACACGTCGCATCCCGGCCTGCGGCAGCACCTGTTCGACGCGGTGAGCAAGTGGATTGCGGACTTCGACATCGACGGGCTGAGGCTGGACGCCGCCGACGTGCTCGATCACGACTTTCTACGCGCACTGGCGGCGCACTGCCGGGCGATCAAGCCGGAGTTCTGGCTGATGGGCGAAGTGGTGCATGGCGATTACCGGACCTGGGCGAACCCCACCATGCTGAACGCGACGACCAATTACGAGCTGTACAAGGGGCTGTATTCGAGCCACGCGGATCGCAATTACTTCGAGGTGGCGTACTCGCTCAACCGCGAGTTCGGCGCGGAAGGGCTGTACCGCGACCTGCGGCTGTATACCTTCGCGGACAACCACGACGTGAACCGCGTCGCGTCGAACCTAAGCAACCCGGCGCACCTTTACCCACTGTACCTGCTGCTGTTCACCGTGCCGGGCGTGCCGTCCGTGTATTACGGCAGCGAGTGGGGACTGGACGGCGCACGCACCCGGTCGAGCGATGCCGCGCTGCGCCCCGCGCTGACGCTCGACGCGGCGCGTTCCGCGCCCCACCCCGCGCTGGCGGATGCGATCCGGCGCTTCGCCGCGCTGCGCCGCGATCTACCCGCGCTGCGCCACGGCGACTACCGGCAGGTGCACGTCGATCACGAGCAGTTCGCGTTCGAGCGGTACACGGCAGATCAAAGCGTGATCGTCGCGGTAAACGCGGTGGATCGCCCCGTGACGCTGACGCTCGGCAGGCTGCCGGGGACTGTGCTGCACGACGCGCTGAACGGCGGCCCGGCGATCCCGGTGCATCACGGACAGGCGACGGTGATCCTGCCGCCGACGTGGGGCGCAGTATGGGTAGCGGAATGAAAAACAGCCGTTAGCAGTTAGCGGTTAGTGATTAGCAAGCAAAAAGCGGGGCGGATAAACAACCCGCCCCGTCACCCCTCCGCGTCAATTGCGCTCGTCGTAGACGGTCCGCGCGGCGGCGATCTCCCCGATGTGCCGCTCGGCCCAGTCGCGGATCGCGGCGAGCGGCGCGCCGAGCGTTTCGCCCAGCGGCGTCAGCTCATATTCCACGTGCGGCGGGACCTCCGGGTAAATCGTGCGGCTGATCACACCATCACGCTCCAAACGGCGCAGCGTTTGCGCCAGCATCTTCTGCGAAATGCCGTGGATCTCGCGCTGAAGCTCGGAAAAGCGCTTGGGGCCATCGTCCAGCAAGCCGATGATCAGCGCGGTCCACTTGTCACCGATCAGACTGAGCACCTGCCGCGTGGGACAGGTCGCTGCATACACGTTGGGAGGGAAGACGTTAGTTTCCACGAGGTAACTCCATTACTCGAAAGTGCCTACTTTCCATTTTACAGCAACTAACTTATAGTAACTATAGATCTTTTGCACGAACAATTCTGGAGGATACCAATGTCAGCGACTCATCAACCGGTTCTGCTCGTCACCGGCGCATCCGGCCACATGGGACGCCGCGTGATCGAGCTGCTGCTCGACGCGCAGGCGGGCCCCATCATCGCCACTACCCGCACACCGGCCAGCCTTTCCGACTTCAGCGCGCGCGGCGTCACCGTGCGCCGCGCCGACTTCGACGATCCGGCCACGCTGCCCGACGCATTCGCGGGCGCGGATCGGCTGCTGTTGATCAGCACGGACGCCGTAGGAATGTCCGATCGCCGCATCCGGCAGCATCTCGCCGCCGTACAGGCCGCGCAGGACGCAGGCGTGAGCCACGTCGTCTACACCTCACTGCCCAATCCGGGGCCAGAATCCCCGATTTCCCTCGCGCCCGACCATCAGGCGACCGAAGATGCGCTGGCCGCCAGCACCATGGGCTGGACGGCGCTGCGCAATAACGTGTACACCGAAATGCTGCCCGGCGCGCTGGCGCAGGCGATCCAGATGGGCAGCCTGTACCGCGCATCGGGGGACGGCAAAGTGGGCTATGTCACGCGCGAGGACTGCGCGCGCGCCGCCGCCGCAGCTCTGGTCGCGCCGTTCACCGGGCGGCGCACACTCGACATCACGGGGCCAGACGCGCTCTCAGGCGCGGATCTGGCGGCGCTCGCCTCATCGATCAGCGGCAAGCCGGTCACCTACGTCCCGCTGCCGCCGGACGTGCTGCGCGAGAATCTGCGCAAAGCGGGCCTGCCGGGGCCGGTGATCGACGTGATCGTTTCGTTTGACGAAGCCGCCGCGCAGGGTCTGCTCGACGTGGTGACGTCCGCTGTGGAGGATCTGACCGGGCACGCGCCCATGCCGGTCGCGGAGTTTCTCGCGCAGAACAAAGAGGTGCTGCTGGGGACGCCGCAGCGATAACGCCTGTCGCGCAGCGTCTATCCGTTCCAGACAGTCGGTAGGGTTCGATCCCACCCATGTAAAAGGCGAGGGAAAAGCAGATCCCTCGCCTGAACTGTCTATTGTGGCAGCGCGGCGATCTCTGCCAGCGCAGGGGCCGGGGACGGCTCACGATCGATCTCGGCCCGCCACACCTTCCACAGCAGCAGACCCCAGATGAGCAGCACCAGCGCCGTATTGTAATAGGTCAGCAGCTCGCGATGATCGGGGCTGTGCATCACGATCGGCAGGTTGACCAGCACGAGCAGGAGCGCGCCCAACCGCCGCTGCTGCTGGAACAACGGGATCAGCGCCACGGCCAGCAGCGTCAGCACGCTGTTGCCGACCGAGTACGGCGCGATCAGCAGCGAGGCAGCGACCAGCATCCCCGCTTTGTAACGGGACAGGGTGCGCTGGCTGAACCAGACGATCGCCGCCGTCACCGCCAGCACTGCCCCCCACAGCACCCAGTTGATCGCGCCCGGCACACCGAGGCGCTCCAACGAGGCCATCAGGCTCATATCCACGATCGAGTGCCGTTCGGGGATGCCGAATACCGCGTCGATCCAGGCGGATCCGCGCCACAGGAAGCCCAGCGCCACGGGGATCAGCACGTAAATGCCGGTCCTCAGCAGCAGGCGCGGTGAAAACGTCAGCAGCATATACAGGCCCAGGCAGGTCAGGAACAACACCGCAACCTGGGGCTTGGACGTGGCGAACAAGATCCCGAACGCCAGCGGCAGCGGATCTTTTTTGGAGTAACCGTAGAGCGACAGCAGGATGCCGCCGATGACCACCGCCTCGACGTTGCCGTCCGCATACTGGCGCAGCGCCGGGAACGACGCGACCGTCAGCAGGATGCTGGCCCAATACAGCTTCTTTTTGCGCACCACCGGCACGCTGGCGATCAGCACGGCCAGCGTGAGGTACATCATCAGGCCCCACGAGGCCTTCATCGGCATCTGGCCGAGGATTAGCAGCGGGAAGATGCTCCACGGCGCGTTGCGGAACTTAAAATCCTCGTAATTCAGCGGGCCGCGCAGACCGTGCCAGATATCGTACCAGTCGATCGCAAGCGACGTACCTTCGATCTTGATCCGGCTGGTGAAGACGGCGAACATCACGCCCACCAGCAGAAACAGGATCCCGCTGATAACCCATTCGGTGTACTTCGACTTCATCTGGCGCGACATTGATCCGGTCCTGAAGCATGCGGCTAAACCGTGCTCATTGTAGTGCAAAGCAGTCCGAGGGCAACTGGGCGCGGCGCACGGGGCAGCAAAAAAGGCGGCCTCGTCAGCCGCCTTTCGTTTCGCAGTTCAACCGTACGCCGCGATTTACAGGTCGTAGATCGGGGTGTACTTGTTCTTCAGGTAGCGCACGAACGAGCGCGTCTGGATCTTTTCGCCCGTCACGCGCCGGGTCAGATCCTGCGGCCAATACTTGCGCCCGTACTGGTGGATGTTTTCGTGCAGCCACGCCAGCAGCGGCTCGAAGTTGCCCTGCTCGATCTGTTCGGGGATGGCGGGCACGTCCTTGAGCGCCTGATCCCAGTACTGGACCGAGAGGAAGTTGCCCAGCGAGTAGGTCGGGAAGTAACCGACCAGGCCGGACGACCAGTGCACGTCCTGCAGGATGCCCTGGGTATCCGTGGGCGGCACAATGCCCATGTACTGCTCCATCTTGGCGTTCCAGGCCGCGGGAGCGTCCTTGACGGCCAGCTTGCCTTCGAGCAGATCGTTTTCCATCTCGAAGCGCAGCATGATGTGCAGGTTGTAGGTCACTTCGTCCGCCTCGACGCGGATCAGCGAGCGGGACACGGCATTGATCATGCGGTAGAACTCGTCCACCGACACGCCACCGAACTGCTCCGGGAAGGTCGCTTGCAGCGTCGGATAATAGTGTGTCCAGAAGCCGCGGCTGCGCCCGACGATGTTTTCCCACAAGCGTGACTGGCTCTCGTGCACGCCCAGCGAAACGCCGCCCGTCAGCGCCGTGCCTTCGTACTTCTGCGCGACGCCCTGCTCGTACATGGCGTGGCCGGTCTCATGGATCGAGCCGAACAGCGCCGTGGGCAGATAGTCGGGATAATAGCGCGTGGTGATGCGCACGTCGTTGATCGAAAAGCCGGTCGTAAACGGATGCACGGCCTTGTCCTGGCGACCGCGCGACATGTCGTAGCCGAGTTCCTTGATCACCGCGAGGCCGAATTCCGCCTGCTTGTCCACATCATAGTGCTTGTGTAGCAGGGACGAATCGACGCGATCCATGCGCTCGAAGATCGCCGCGACGAACGGCACGAGGTCTTCGCGCAGGCCCGCGAACAATGTCTCGACATCATTGGTCTTCATGCCCGGCTCGTATTCATCGAGCAGCGCATCGTAGGGGCGTTCGTCGTAGCCGAGGGCCTCGGCTTTCTGGCGCATCAGGTCGTAGATCCGTGCGAGCGTGGGGGCAAAACTGGCGAAGTCGTTTTCCGCGCGGGCCTTGGCCCACACTTCGTGCGCCAGCGTTGTCTCGCGCGCGATGTCGGTCACCAGCGTCGTCGGCAGCTTGGTCTGGATGTCGAAGTCGTGGCGAACGACGCGCACCAGCGCCGCGTCGTCACTGTCGGGATCGGCATCCTTCACGGCGGCTTCCGCGTCTTCGATCAACTGGCCCGTTTCGTCCGCGACAAACAGCTCGTGCGCCAGCTTGCTCAGCGTCGCCAACTGCTCGGCGCGCGCATTCGCCCCGCCGGACGGCATATACGTTTGCTGATCCCAGCCCAGCAGTGCACCCGCAAAATTGAGGTTGATCACATCCGCAATGCGGGCATTCAACGCTTTCACTTCTTCCATAAGGTATCTCTCTTTCAGCCCAGGAGCGGTCTTGTCCTGCTTGATATACGCAGGCAGTGACAGATTGTGGCCTGCCGAAGTCCCCTAAGACTACCGGACGAGCGCACGAACGGCAATAGCCCCGTGCATTGTGGGTGGTGTCCGCTCTGAGGACGCCGCACACCCTTACATGAATTTATACACTTTTCACATTGTTTATAGAGTATTGCTGTATGATGCTCCATAGTACTTACATAGAGATGCATATCCTCCCCGACCGGTTACAGACTCCCACACCCGCTACATAATCGCCTGGAGGCACCAATGACCGCACCGCTCGTCAGCACGCAATGGGTTGCCGATCACCTGAATCAACCGGGGATCCGTCTCGTCGAGGTCGACGTCGTCCCGTTCAAGTATCAGAGCGCGGGCCACCTGCGCGGCGCGGTATCGTTCGACTGGACGAGCCAGCTTCAAGACCCAACCCGGCGTGACATCATCTCACCCAGCGGCTTTGAGCGGCTGCTTTCCGACGCGGGCATCACCAACGACGATCACGTGATCATTTACGGCGATCAAAACAACTGGTTCGCCGCCTACGGCTTCTGGCTGTTCAGCCTGTATGGACACACGAACCTGAGCCTGATGGACGGCGGACGCCTGTTATGGATCGAAGAAAAGCGCGAAATTATTCATGACATACCGCAGTTCCCCAGAAGTGATTACCGGGTCCACACGATCAACCCCGAAATCCGCGCCGACCGGCAGTTCATCCTCGACCGCCTCGAACAAAGCGACACGCTGCTGCTCGACGTACGGTCGGAGAATGAGTTCGCGGGCGAGTGGGTCGCGCCGATCGGGGACCGGCTGACGGCGCATCGCGGCGGGCATATTCCCGGCGCGCACAACCTGCCCTGGTCGCGGCTGATGAACGAGGACGGGACGTTCCTCGGGGCGGATGCCATGCGCCGGATCCTCGCGGCGGAAGGCATCGACCTCGGCGCGGACGAGATCGTCACGTACTGCTTCATCGGCGAGCGGGCGGCGCATACGTGGTTCGCGCTGAAGTACATCCTCGGCTGCCAGAACGTGCGCAATTACGACGGCTCGTGGACCGAGTGGGGCAACGGGATCGGGCTGCCCATCACGCAGGGCGTGGCCTGAGCATACGCACCAATACGCATCAAAAAGCCGGGCGCAGGAAAATTCCCGCGCCCGGCTCGGCATTTTACTTCAAGCGGCCCGAAGGCGGCTTACATCATGCCCATGCCGCCCATACCGTCCATACCGCCGCCCGCCGGCATCGGCGGTTCCTTCTGCGGAATGTCGGTGATCAGGGCTTCGGTGGTCAGGATCATCCCGGCGATGCTGGCCGCGTTTTCGAGCGCGCCGCGCGTCACCTTGGCCGGGTCGATGATGCCAGCCTTGATCATGTCCACGAATTCGCCGCTCATGACGTCGAAGCCGATGTTGGTATCTTTTTCCGCCGCCTGCTTGTCGCGGATCTGCTGCTGGATGACGCCGCCGTCCAGGCCCGCGTTCGCCACGATGCGGCGCATGGGCATCTGGAGCGCGCTGCGCACGATGTGGATACCGGTCTGCTGATCGGGATCGGCCAGCTTCACGTCGTCGAGGGCGCTGATCGCGTTGACCAGAGCGACGCCGCCGCCGGGCACGATACCTTCTTCAACCGCCGCACGGGTCGCGCTCAGGGCGTCTTCCACACGGTGCTTCTTTTCCT
>NZ_DAISHJ010000159.1:0-9601 GCF_036822615.1 Aggregatilinea sp.
GGCGCGGCGGCGCGCGCCAGACTGCGCGGCATGGGCGCGGCAGCCCTCGGCATTCCCAAAATGCTGCGGAAACGCCGAACCGTCCAGGCCGGACGCCGTGTTTCAACCGAATACCTGGAGTCAATTCTCACGCCGGTCCCGGCACGCAAAGGCCCGGATCAAGATTCGTAGCTGGAGTTCTCTTGCCATCCGAAATCGTACGCCCCACGTCGGAACAGCCGCTGCTGTCCATCGTCATCCCCGCTTACAACGAGCAGCAGCGCCTGCCCCAAAGCCTGCGCCAGATCCGCGATTTTGTTTCCCGGCAGCCCTACGCGATCGAAGTGATCGTGGTGGACAATAACAGCACCGACCACACGCGAGGCATCGCGGAAGAGTTCGTGTCCGAAATCCACTGCTTGCGCGTCCTGATCGAAACGATCCAGGGCAAGGGCGCGGCAGTGCGCACCGGCATGCTCGCGGCACACGGCGCGTACCGCTTCATCTGCGACGCCGACCTGTCCATGCCGATCGACGAAGTGAATAAATTCCTTCCCCCGCAGCTCGACGGCTACGATGTCGCCATCGGCTCGCGCGAGGCCCCCGGCGCGGTGCGTTACAATGAACCGACGCACCGTCACCTGATGGGCCGCGTGTTTAATACGATCGTGCGCCTGTTTGCCGTGCATGGGTTTCAGGATACGCAGTGCGGCTTCAAGATGTTCCGTGCCGACATCGCCGAAGCGCTGTTTCCGCTGCAAACGCTAACCGGCTGGAGCTTCGACGTTGAGATTCTCTACCTGGCACAACAGCGCGGATTCCGCATCGTCGAAGTGCCGGTCAACTGGTACTACAAAGACAACACGCGCATCCACCCGCTGCGCGATTCGGTCGCCATGTTCGCGGACGTGATGACCATCCGCCGCCGCGCGCACCAGGGGCACTACGGACCCGCTGCGCATGATTCCACACGCTGACCTCACCTACGAATTCGCGCTGTGCGAACGAGGCCAGTGCGCCGTCGCGGGGCTGGATGAGGCCGGGCGCGGCGCATGGGCCGGGCCGGTCGTCGCGGGCGCGGTGATCCTGCCGCTGGACCGCTTCGATCTTGCCCACGCACTCGACGGCGTGAACGATTCCAAGCTACTCACGCCCGAAATACGCGCGGCGCTGCTCCCGGTCATTCTGGAGGTTGCGCGGGCGGCAGGCATGGGCTACGCGACGCATACCGAGATCGACACGATGGGCATCGTGCCTGCAACGCGGCTTGCTATGCGCCGCGCACTCGATGCGCTGGACGTCGCGCCCGACGGCTTGCTCACGGACGCAATGCCCATGCCGGAGCTGCCTCTGCCCTACACATCGCTGATCAAAGGCGATCAAAAATCGTTGAGCATCGCCGCCGCGAGTATCATCGCCAAAGTCACACGCGACCGCTTCATGGATGAACTGGCCGACTCGTTTCCGCAGTACGGCTTCGAGGAACACAAAGGGTACGGCACGGCCCTACACCGCCATGCGCTGCAAACCTTTGGCCCGTGCCCGGCACATCGTATGTCCTTCGCGCCGCTGCGCGCGGTCTTGGAATCGGATCGGGGGGCGACACAGGAATGAACCTCACACTCGTTCACGACTGGCTCAACCAGATCGGCGGGGCCGAAGACGTACTGGAGCATCTCGTCGGCTTTTACCCGGAGGCACCCGTCTTCACCAGCATGTACGCCCCCGGCCTGATGCCGCCGGAATACCGGGACTGGGATATCCGCAGTACGTGGATGGACCGGCTGCCCGGCATCCATACCCACCATCAGCGCTATCTGCCGCTGTACCCGCTCGCGTTCGACCGCCTCGACCTGTCGGCTTACGATGTCGTGTTGAGCAACAAGAGCGGCTTTTGTCACGGCGTGCATACCGGGCCGGAGACGCTGCACATCTGTTACTGCCTGACTCCCACACGCTATATCTGGGAGCTAGATGGATACCTCGCGCGCGAAAATTTCGGACGGGTCACACGTCTTGCAGCGCAGGCGGTTGCCCGGCTCTACCACCGCTGGGACTTCGCCGCCGCGCAAAAAGTCGATCACTTCATCGCTATCAGCACCGAAATCCGCGAGCGCATCCGGCGCTACTACCACCGCGAGTCGTCGCTGATCTACCCGCCTGTGGAAGCCGCCGAACGCTTCACGCCGTCGCCCACCGTGGACGACTATTTCCTGATCGTCTCGCGCCTGATCCCGTACAAGCGGATCGATCTCGCCGTCGAAGCCTGCACGCGCCTGGATCTACCGCTGGTCGTCGCGGGCAAGGGCCGTGACCGCGAGCGGCTCGAAGCGCTGGCCGGGCCGACCGTGCAGTTCCTCGGCTACGTACCTGACGACGATCTGCCGGATCTGTTCGCGCGCTGCCGGGCGTTCATCTTCCCCGGCCTGGAAGATTTCGGCATCGCCCCCGTCCAGGCGCAGGCGGCGGGCCGCCCCGTGATCGCCTACAAGGGCGGCGGTGCGCTGGACACGGTGATCCCTGGCAAGACCGGCGCATTCTTCGACCAGCCCACGGTTGATTCGCTGGCCGCGACCCTGCGAGCGTTCGACGCCTCGACCTACGATCCCGCTGCCGTGCGCGAACACGCCATGCAGTTCGATTCGGAGGTTTTCAAGCGCCAGATGATGGACACGGTCGAGCGCGAATGGGCGCGTTTCAGCACAAAGCGAGACCGCGCCTGAACCGGCAGCGGGCCCGCGCCGCCTTAACGTAGGATGAGCGCATTTTCCAGCGCGAGAGACGGTGCGCTATAATCTCGCAGTCTACCCCTGTAATGGATGAACCGAAGGCGACCAATCTCATGAATATTGTGCAATCTGTTGCCGAGCGCATCATCGAAAACGTTTCGCAGGTGATCATCGGCAAACGCAACGAGATCCGGCTGACGGTCCTGGGCCTGCTGTGCCAGGGGCATATTTTGATCGAAGACGTTCCCGGCGTGGGTAAAACCATCCTGGCGCGGTCGCTCGCGCGCTCGATCGGCGCGTCGTTCAACCGCATCCAGTTCACGCCCGACATGCTGCCGTCCGACGTGACGGGCGTCTCGGTATTCAACCAGCGCACGCGCGAGTTTGAATTCCGCCCCGGCCCGATCATGTCGCAGATCGTACTTACGGACGAGATCAACCGCGCCACGCCCAAAACGCAGGCCGCCCTGCTGGAAGCAATGGAAGAGCGGCAGGTGACGGTGGACGGCGTGACGTATCCGCTCGAAGAACCGTTTCTGGTCGTCGCCACCCAGAACCCAATCGAATACGAAGGCACGTTCCCCCTGCCGGAAGCCCAGCTTGACCGCTTCATGCTGCGCATCCGTCTGGGCTATCCCAGCCCGCAGGAGGAGATTGCCATGCTCGATTCGCAGCAGTACCAGCACCCGCTGACCACGCTGAGGCAGGTGGTGACGGTCGAGGAACTAATTGCGGCGCAACGAGCCGTGCGCGATATCTATCTGAACCAGGACATCAAGAGCTACATCGTGAACATCGTGACCAGCTCGCGGCAGCACCCGGATGTCTATTTGGGGTCCAGCCCGCGCGGCGCGATCGCGCTCTACCACACCGCGCAAGCGCGCGCCGCCATCGTCGGGCGCGATTATGTGGTTCCCGATGACGTCAAAGCCCTGGCCGAAGTAACGCTCGCGCACCGCATCATCGTGGGGCCAAACGCGCGCATCAAAGAGATCACCTCTAACAGCATCGTCCACAGCATCCTGAACTCCGTCCCGGTTCCCGGCGCGACAGTCGGCGCACGTTACTAGCCGCCCGGTCAGGACGTGCTGACAGATGGCTAACCGGCGTAACGCGTTCTACAGTCTGCTGATCTTTTGCCTCGTCATGGGCGTGATCAGTGGGCGGACCTTCTTCTTCAATCTGGCCTATGCGATTGCCGCGCTGCTGATCGGCTCATTTGTGTGGTCGTGGGCGGCGGTGAACTGGCTAGCGATTTCGCGCACCACCTACGCGCGGCGGGCCCAGGTGGGCCGCACGCTGGACGAAGCGTTCTCCATCCGCAACACCAGCCTCATCCCTAAATTGTGGATCGAAGTGCTCGATCACTCCGACCTGCCCGGCCATAATCCCAGTCATGTGGTCCCGACGCTCGGCCCGCGCCGCCGCTATCAGTGGGAAACGCACACGCTCTGCACCCGGCGCGGCGAATACCAGCTTGGCCCCATGACGGTCGTCAGCGGCGATCCGTTCGGGCTGTTCCAGTTCCCCCGCCAGATTGCGGCGGTATCCAGCATCATCGTGTACCCGCCCACCGTACCAATCCACCGTTTTGCGACCCCGGCGGGCACGCTCTCCGGTGGGGAGGCGGTGCGACGCCGCGCGCATTTCGTCACGACAAACGCTTCCGGCGTGCGCGACTACCAGCCCGGGGACAGCTACAACCGCATCCACTGGCGCAGCTCGGCGCGCAAAGATCGCCTGCTGGTCAAGGAATTCGAGCTGGACCCGCTCTCGGATGTCTGGCTGTTCCTCGATCTGTCACACGGATCGCTGGTAGAGCGCGCTCCGGGCACAGGCAACGGCAGCTTTGCCACCATGCCGCCTCCCAGCCTGCCGCCTTCCACCGAGGAATACGGGGTTACCGTCGCGGCATCGTTGGCGCGCTATTTCGTGGATAAGGGGCGCGCGCTCGGCTTTGCGACCTATGCCCCGCGCCGCGAGATCGTGCAGCCCGACCGGGGACCGCGCCTGCTCACCCGCATCCTCGAAATTCTGGCCGTGGCGCACAGTTCATCAGACATTACGCTCCAGCAGATGCTGGCCCTTGAGGCGAACTATCTCGCGCGCGGCACGACGGCGGTTGTCGTCACCGCGTCCGTGGACCCGCGCTGGGTGACCGAAGCCTATACCCTGTCGCGGCGCGGCATCCAGGTGAGCTGTGTCCTGATCGATCCGCGCAGCTTCGGATCCACTGTAGACACGGCGCCGCTTCAGAATATGCTCGAAGCCGCCGGCATTCAGGTGCACACCGTCCACCAGGACGACGATCTGACGGCGGCGCTCAGCTATCGCGTGACGGGCGTCAGGGCACGCGCCATGTTGTAGGCAGTCCCCAAATCCTTTTCGCAGCGCAGCAGCAAAGGCTTTTCAAATCGTGATCACATCCGCTCCCGCTCCTCGCCTCCAGCGCCGACTGCTCTACCTGACGGTGTTTTGCGGCGGCATGACCACGCTTGCCGTAGAATTCTCCGCTTCGCGCCTGCTTGGCAACATTTTCGGCACGAGCAACGTCGTGTGGGCGAACATCGTCGGGCTGATCCTGATTTACCTGTCCGTGGGTTATTTCGTCGGCGGGCGCTGGGCGGACCGCTCGCCCTACTACACGACGTTTTACAGGATCATCGCCTGGGCCGCGTTCCTTAGCGGGGTCGCACCGCTCGTCGCGCATCCAGTCCTGCGCGCTGCCGCCGAAGCCGTCCAGGGCTATGACGCAGCGGTGACGGTCGGCTCGTTCGTCAGCGTACTGATCCTGTTTTCGCTGCCCGTCACACTGCTGGGGTGCGTGTCGCCCTTTTCGATTCGACTGGCCCTCTCGGATGTGGAGGAAGCGGGCGGCACCGCCGGACAGCTCTACGCACTCTCAACCTTCGGCAGCATCATCGGGACGTTCACACCCGTGCTGCTGCTGATCCCCACCGTCGGCACAGCGCGCACCTTCCTGATCTTCTCCGGCCTCCTGTTGGCGCTGGGATTGGTCGGGCTGTGGTTGCAAAATCGACGCGCCGCGCTGCGCCTGCTGTGGATGCCGGTCGCATTGGCGGCGCTGGCAGTGGCGGCGCTGCACGGCCCGCTGCGTCCCGCTCCAGCAGGCATGACTCTGCTGTACGAAGACGAGACGGCCTATAATCTCGTGCAGGTCGTGGAAGACAGCGCCGGATACCGCTACCTGCTGCTCAACGAGGGCCAGGGGATCCACTCGCAGTGGCATCCGACCGATCTCTCGTTCGACCGCACCTGGGACTTTTTCCTGACCGGGCCGTACTTCAACGCACCGCCCTACACGCCCGACCGGATGCAGCGGATCGCCATCGTCGGGCTGGCGGCGGGAACCATCGCGGAGCAGCACGACGCGGTTTATCCCGGCCTGCCGATGGATGGCATCGAGATCGACCCCGGCATCGTGGAAGCGGGCCGCAAGTATATGGGCATGACCATGCCTAACCTGAACGTGATCATCGAAGACGGGCGCTACGGCCTGACGCAGCTTGGCGAAGGCTACACAATGATCGGCGTTGACGCCTACCGCGTGCCCTACGTGCCGTGGCAGCTCACCACCGTCGAATTCTTCGAGGAAGTTCAGAACCACCTCGCGCCGGATGGCGTGGTGATCATCAACGTAGGACGCACCGGCACGGACCGCCGATTGTCCGATGCGATGACCGCGACGCTGCTCGACGTTTTCCCGACCGTTCACACAATGGACGTACCGAACTCATACAACACGATCCTGGTCGCCACGCAGCAGCCTACCAGCCCTGACAATCTGCGCGCCAACCTTGCCGCCCTGCCCCAGAACGCCAGCCCGGTCCTGCGCGCCGCCCTGCAAAGCGCCGTGCTGTCCATCGTGCCGACCGTCGCCTCCGATCTGGTCTTTACCGACGATCACGCGCCTGTCGAATGGGTGGTGGACTCGATGGTGATCGACTTCGTGATGCACGGCGGCATTAACGAGCTAGAACAGTAGCCCAAAGGCGTCCTCATGGAAAACACCCCGGCTGTCCCTGCGCGCCCCTTGTTCCCACACTGGCTTGTGACCTTTCTTCAGGGCCTGATCGTGATCACCCTGCCCGTCTTCCTCGTGCTGACCAGCGTGCGGATGGTCATGTCAGGCACGTTCCTGAAGATCGAATACAACCGTCCCGGCTTCCCGGCGGATCGCTTCGGGTTCACGAAAGAAGACCGCCTGAAGTACGCGCCCTACGCGGTGGACTACCTGCGTAATGATGCGGGAATCAGCTATCTGGGCGATCTCACGCTCGACGGCGAGTCGATGTATACGCCAAAAGAGCTTCAGCATATGGCGGATGTGAAGGTCGTGACGCGCGCCGCCTTCACCGCGCACACCGGGCTAACCCTGGCCCTTGCCGTCTCGATGATCGGATTGGGCTGGCGCGCCGCAACGCGCCGCGCGCTGCGCCGGGCATGGCTCAACGGCGGCCTGCTCACCATCTTCCTCATTGTCACCGTCGTGGTGATGGCCCTGCTCAGTTGGGACACGTTTTTCACCGGCTTTCACCGGATCTTCTTCGAGGGCAATTCATGGTTGTTCAGCACCAGTTCGACACTGATCCGCCTGTTCCCGGAGCAGTTCTGGTTCGACGCAGCGCTGGCCATTGGGGCGCTGACCGTGCTCGGCGCGGTCGCCGCCATCGGCACGGCATGGATATGGGAAGCACGCGCCCAGAAAGCCACCTCGCCCGCTCAGAGTGAATAACGATCGCGGATTACGCCCGCTTCATCGACACGATAGCAGCGCGGAACCCCGGTTGGGATGCTGAGTTCGGGCAGCGCCGCTTCGGGGATCTCGTCCAACACCATGACCAGAGCCCGCAGCGTGTTTCCGTGCGAGACGACCAGCACGGTTTCGCCTATGCGCAGGTGCGGCTCGATTGCCGCGCGATAATACGGCAGCACGCGCGCCTGCGTATCTTCCAGGCTCTCCCCGCCCGGCGGACGGCCCCGGAAGGTGCGCCGCCATGCATAGACCTGCGCCTCTCCGATATGCTGCGCCGTTTCAGCCTTATTCAGCCCCTGCAAATCGCCGTAGCTGCGCTCGTTGAGGGCAGCGTCATGCGAGACCGGAACGTCTTCCTGCCCCGTGACGCTCAGGATGATGCGCAGCGTCTCCTGCGCGCGGCTTAACTCAGACGTGAACGCGCGATCGATGTGCAAACCGCGCAGCGCTTCGCCCGCCGCCCGCGCCTCCGCCCGCCCCTGATCGGTCAGCGGCACATCCGTCCAGCCGGTGAAGCGGTTTTCCAGGTTCCACTGCGATTGGCCGTGCCGCACGAGGATCAGCATTCCGGTCGCCATCGTCGCCTCCGGGCGAGACGCAAACGGGGCCGCAAGCGACCCCGTTTTCCGCATTCAATTGACAGTCCTCAGACGGACTTACGCGCCGTACTTGGTCAGACGCTTGGCGTGCGCCAAGGCCAGCGGCATGAGATCGGTCGCCGGGAACTGGCCCAGCGCGCCGGTCATGCATTCGCGCTCACCGAAGCACTCCGCGCGGTCGGTCATGTGCGTCGCGGGAGCCCACAGCAGGGTCGGAACCGGGTGCCAGCTGTGCGCCTTGTAGGTTGCGGGCGTCGAGTGGTCGCCGGTGACGATCACCACGTCGGGATTCATGTCGAACAGAATCGGCAGCGCCTGATCCACACCCTCGATCACCTTCACCTTGGCATCGAAGTTGCCGTCTTCGCCGCGGCTGTCGGTGTACTTGATGTGGCAGAAGACGAAGTCGTAATCGTTCCAGATCTCCGCGACCTTCTTGAACTCGTCTTCGGTCGTGTCGTGCGCCGTCGTCGGGATAACATCCATGCCGACCAGCTTACTGACGCCCTTGTACATCGGGTACACGGCCACGCAGGCAGCCTTCAGCTTGTAGACATCGCTGTACTTGGGCAGCGCAGGGTCCATTGCGAAGCCGCGCAGGGTCGCCATGTTCGCCGGTTCGTGGCCGCGCAGACGCTCGCGCGCTTCGGCCAGCCACTGGTTGGCGATCTCAGCGGTGCGCTCCGCTTCAGGGCTAAGCGCCTTGGCAGGCAGCGGCGCGAGGCCGGTCTGCTGGGGGTCGGTGTCCGCGATGTGACCGTTCAAGCCCTCGCCACGCCACACCATCGCAAAGCGGTATTCCTTGGCGATCTCGATATCGATATCAATGCCGGGAATCTTGATGTCGCGCAGCACATCGATGCGCTTCGCGCCTTCTTCGGTGGAAATACGGCCCGCGCGGCGGTCGGTGATGATGCCGTTCTTGTCCACGGTGCAGAAGTTACCGCGAATCGCCACGTCGCCGGGGTTCACATCCAGCCCGATACCGACCGATTCGAGCACGCCGCGCCCGATGTCGTACACCAGCGGATCGTAGCCGAACAGCGCGAGATGCGCCGGGCCGCTGCCGGGGGCTATGCCGCGCGCCACCGGGATGCTGAGGCCGGTGGAGCCTTCACGCGCCAACCGGTCCAAATTAGGCGTATGCGCTGCTTCGAGTTCCGTCGGGCCGCCCTGCTCGCGGGGCAACCCACCCAGTCCATCCATCACCAGCAGCAGGATTTTGCCACCCGTGTTGACCGCCAGGCGCCGCATCAAATCAAAGTTAGCCATTGGTGCCCTCTCTCGTGTCTAAATCCATCCGTGAAGCCGAGCATAGTTTTAACACCTGCCCCTCATACGTCAAGTGATTCTCAGCAGGCAAAGGGATGCGTAATGATATTGTGGAAGCAGGGCGGACTCGGTACAATTTACATTGGAATTTGGGTTATTTTCCCGCTTGTTTCCGATCCTTACACTTATTGCTAACCCGATGTACAAGTTTAATCGGACAGAAGGTCAGCGAACTGGAGCGGCGA
>NZ_DAISHJ010000160.1:0-9591 GCF_036822615.1 Aggregatilinea sp.
GGTTCGCCTCGCGCGCGATGGTGCCCAGACGGGCGCGCTGCACGAGTCGCTCGCTTTCTTCCAGGTGGCACAACACCTCGACCGGCGACCACTCGTCGGGATCCGGGCGCATGTGCCAGACCTCCGCCGGGACGTCGCGAGCCGCGCCGAGGATCGCGGCGACGTTGCCCGTCAGGCGCGGCGCGATCTGGTCGGGCGTCAGCGGGCGCGGCGCCAGGGATCGCAGCCAACCATCGTCCAGGATCAGGCGCGCGAAATCCTCCAGCGTGCCCATGCCGTCCGGCGCGACCGGCGGAACCGCGACCGGTTCGCTCGCGGTTGGGGCCCAGAACGTGTTCAGCCCGGCAGCCCACGCGGGCGCGATGTCGTTTTCCCAGTCGTCCCCGATCATGATCGCTTCGTCGGCCTGCACGCCAATCCGCGCCAGGATTTCCTCATAATATTCGGGGCGCGGCTTGCAGAAGTGCATATTTTCGAGCGTGGTCACCAGCGCGAACGGGATCACGTCGATGGGCAGGCCCGCCCATTCGAGGCGCTGCGCGATGGCGACACGCGGGAAAAACGGGTTGGTGGCGACGACGACCTGATAACCTTCCCCGATCAGCCACTCGACCATGCCGCGCACAAACGGACGCTGCGTCGTCAGGGGACGCAGGCCGGGGAATACCGAGCGGTAGAACTCCGCCACCGGCACGTCGAACCCGTCGCGGCCCGTCGGTAGGCAGGGCGCAAGCGTCTCGTAAAACGCTTCCTCGTTGGTGCGCAGCGGGTCGCGCTTGTGGGCCACGGCCCGCGTGGCGAGCATCAGACCCTGCATCACTTCCGGCGGGAACGACTCACCGAGCGACTGCGACAGCATCCCCAGGTACGATTTAACGAACTGCTCGGTGGGATTACCGAGCAGCGTATCGTCCAGATCGAGCAGCACGGCTTTGATCATGGGTTATCCCAGCGCATCCTTGAACAGCTTCAGGCCCGGATTTTCCTCGGCGCACAGCGGGCAGCCCGTGTACGGGTCTTCGATCACGATGTCGTGCTTTTCGCACCACGCGCGCACGTCCATCTGGCGCTTGAAGCCCATCAGCTTGGGGCGAATGGTCAGCTTGAGGCGCAGATTGGGGCTGGCGTTCGCCAACAAAATATCCGGTACGGGACAGCGCGCGCAGTCGCGGGGCTGCCACGGCGCGGAATCGGGATTCTCGGCAACGAGGCGGCATTCCTCCGTCTCGCGTCCGCGATGGTAGTTGGCGTAATAGTATGGGCACTCTTTGCCCGCAGGGGTCCGCATGCTCGATTGTCCTTGTACGCGGCGCTGCGCCCGCCGAATACCGTGCAGGCAGCGCCAACAAACAAGCCGGACAGGGCATCCGGCTTGATCGTCCGTTGAGAATCTGCGACCGTCCGGCTAGACGCGGGTGATGTACGAGCCGTCGCGCGTGTCGATGCGGATGGTGTCGCCCACGTTGACGAACAGCGGGACCGTCACCTGAAGGCCGGTCTCGGTGATGACCTTCTTGGTCGCGCCGGTCGCCGTATCGCCCGCGATCGCCATTTCCGAGTCCACGATCTTGTGCTCGACCGAGGTCGGCAGCTCGTAGTCCAGGAATTCGCCATCGTATTGGAGCAGCTTCATCTGCGCGTTTTCCTTCAGGTACAGGAAGTCGCTGCCGAGCGCGTCCTTGCGGAGCTGCGGCTGCTCGTAGGTTTCGATGTCCATGAAGGTCAGGAATTCGCCGTCGTCGAACAGGTACTCGACCTGGATCGTGTCGATGTGAATGTCCTGCACGCGGTCGCCCGAGGTGAAGGTCATTTCAAACTGCGAGTTGGTCCGCAGGTTACGCACCTGCACGCGGATCGTCGCATTGCCGCGCCCGGTCTTGATGTGCTGGTAGTCAAGCACTTTATACAGCTCACCATCAACGGTGAAGTTAGTGCCTTTGCGTAGTTGGTTTACGTCAATCATTGAATGAGTCGATCCTTGTCACTCTTATGCAGGAATTGCCCGGATTGGCCTGCACACGGAATTATACCAGGAAACGCGCGCCACATGAACGGCAAATAGACCCTTGTTCCCCTGTTACAGCCGCCTACTTTCCCGGCCTATCGATCCACTGCGCGGCGGCGCGCGGCAGATCGGCCAGCAGCCCGCGCCGGACCGTGCACGCCGGGAGGCTGTCGAGGAACGCCTGCCCGTAGCGCTTGGCGATCACGCGGTTGTCGAACAGCGCCACCACCCCGCGATCCTGCTTGGTGCGGATCAGCCGCCCGAAGCCCTGGCGGAAGCGCAGGATCGCGTCGGGCACGGCATACTGCATGAACCCGTTGTCGTACAGCTCCGAGCGCGCCGAGAAGATTGGATCGGACGGCACCTGGAACGGCAGGCGCACGATCACCAGCGCGCTGAGGTCCTCGCCCGGGATGTCCACGCCCTCCCAGAACGAGCGCGTGCCGAGCAGCACCGAGCGATCGGTGTTTTTGAAACCCTCGACCAACTGCTGGCGGCTGGTCCCGTCGCTCTGATCGAAAACGGTGATGTTGCCCAGCGCGAGCCGGGGCGCGATGGCCTGCGCCGTCTGGCGAAGCTGCGCGTAGCTGGTGAACAGCGCCAGCATCCGCCCGTTGGTCGCCGCCGCCAGCTCGATCAGGCCGCGCTCGACCGCGCGCTGGTAGTCGTCGCGGCGCTCCGGGCCGGGCATGTCGGTCGGGATATAGACCAACGTGGTCGCTTCGTAGTCAAAGGGCGAGCCCACCACCGCTTCGTCCACGTCGAAGGTGTGCAGACGGTCGCGCACGTAGTCGAACGACCCGCCCGTGCGCAGCGTCGCGCTGGTCAGCACGACCGTCTCCTTGGGCTGCCACAGGTATTCTTCCAGCAGCGGGCCGACGTTGAGCGGCGCGCTCTGAACCAGCAGACGCTCGCGGTCCTGGTCCACCTGGACCCAGTAGATCGTGTTCTCGTCGGGCGAGACGGTGAACGCGTCGAGCTGGCGGTGAATGTCGCCCAGGTGACGCGAAGCGGCCTGCACGCTGGACAGCACGTCGTCGAAATCGATAATGTCGAACTCGCGCAGGTCGTTCAGCCCGCGCGAGAGGCGGTCCATCGCCCGCGCGATGGTGTTGGTGAACTCGCTGAGCACATCCCAGGCCTGCTGGACGTGCGCCCAGCCGGATCGCTGGCGAAGCTGGGGCGTGATCCGCACCTGGATCACGAACTCGCCACTGCGCAGCGAATCGGTTTCTTCGAGGAAGGCGAACAACTCGTCGAAATAGCGCTCGACGTGATGGCCCATCGCCTGCACCGCGCCCGTCACCACCTGCACGAAGCTTTCGAGCTGCTTGTAGTAGACCTCCGGCACGCTGCCATAGGTGCTGCGGATCACGTCGCCCAGAAGCCCGTGCTTCATATCGCCCAGATCCGCGATCTGGCGCAGGAAGGTCACTTTGTTGATCTGGAACGACAGGCCGTTGGTGGTCGCGTCTTCCAGGTGGTGCGCTTCGTCCACGACGAGGTAACGATATTCCGGCAGCACGCGGTTGCCGCTCTGCACGTCGGAGAGCAGCAGCGCGTGGTTGACGACCAGGATATGCGCCGATTCTGCCGCGCGGCGCGCCTTGTAGAAGGGACACGCCCCGCCCATCTGCGTGCTGCAGCGGCCCATCGTGCAGCCTTCGTCCTCCGCACTGAGGCGCGACCAGACGACGTTTTCCTCAAAGCCGCGCAGGGAGATTTCCTCTTTGTCGCCGCTGGACGATTCGAGCAGCCACACGAGGATCTTCGCCAGCACGCGCAGTTCGCCCACGGAGGTCGGCGTGCGGCGGCGCAGGGTCAGCAGGCGGCGCGGGCAGAGGTAGTTGCCGCGTCCCTTGGCGACCGCCGCGCGCAGCGGGATGTCAAGCGTGCTTGCCAGCAGGGGCAGATCCTTCTCGACCAACTGGCTTTGCAGGTTGAGCGTTGCGGTGCTGATCACCACACGATCGTCGTTGACCAGCGCCCAATACGCCGCCGGAATGAGGTAGGCCAGACTCTTGCCAACGCCAGTCGGCGCTTCGATCATCAGGTGGCGGCCCTGGTTGAACGCCTCGGTCACGCGGCGCAGCATTTCCGCCTGTTCCGGGCGGTGCTCGTAGTTCGGGTACGCCTGGGCCATGAGGCCGTCCGGCTCGACAATTTCCGAGAGCTTGGCGGGATTCAGTTTTTCGAGCGTCTCTTTAGGACGCAGGCGCGGCCAGTCGTTGCGATCCGGCTCGAAGAGGCTTTTCTGCGCGACGGTGGACTTTTTGCCGCGCTCCGCCGGATCGGTGAAGGCCGTGCGCGACCGCTCCTGGAACGCCGCCGTGAACACGGGCCGCGCGCTCCATTCCAACTCGCGCGCCGCGTTGACGATCTCTTCGAGCGTGTCCATGGGCAAGTCCAAGATACGCTGCCACAGCGCCCAATAAAGCCGCCCGGTCGCAATGGCGTCGTCCAGCGCACGGTGCGCGTGCTCCAGTTCAAGGCCCATAGTCGCAGTCAAGTGCGTCAGGTTGTAGCGCGGCGAGGTCGGCAGCATCACCGAGGCCAGATCGTACGTATCGAGCGGGAGATTGTTCAGCCCTACCCCATAACGCGCCAGAAAGCCCAGGTCAAAATCGACGCGGTGGCCGACGATCGGGCTGCTGCCGATGAAGTGCCGCAGGTCGGGCAGCACCTGCCGGATGTGCGGTGCGTTGATGAGATCCTCGGTTTTGATCGCGGTGATAGCCGTCACACGTTCGGGCACCGCGCGCCCGGGGTTGATCAGGGTGTGGTACGTTTCCAGTACTTCGCCGTCCAGAAACCGGGCCGCGCCGATTTCGATAATATCGTCTTCATCTTTGTTCAGGCCCGTGGTTTCCAGGTCGAGAGCGACGAGCACATCGCGCATCAAAAGCTCCGTTTCTTGAGGCGTTTGGGCAGTTCGCAGAAGGCGCTATTGTACCACGGCAGTCAACCCTTGGCCGTTAGCGGTTGGCAATTAGCGATTAGCCAAGGGCGGAAAGCAAAGGCAAACGCGACCTCACCCCCGGCCCCTCTCCAATCCGGGTTGGAGAGGGGAGACAAGCAGCACCCGATGGGGTTTTGTAGGGGCGGGTTAGAAACCGCCCTGGTTTTAGCGTAAACCCACCGATCAGGTACTCGCGTGACAAAAAATCCCCGGTGCGGGGTGCGCGCCGGGGATCGGGAAAGCGTGTCGTACAGCAGGCGGTTTAGCTGCCTGCTTCCTCCGTGGCGACTTCCGTCGCGGCGGGCGTCTCAGCCGGGGCCGCTTCGGTCGCTACGGGGGCGGCTTCCGTCGCGTCCATCGCGGGGGCTTCCGTGGCCGCAGGCGCAGCCTCGGTCATCGCGGGAGCGGCTTCCGTTGCGGCGGGTTCTTCCGTGCCAGCGGGCGCGGCCTCTTCAGTCGCGGCGGGCGTGGCTTCCATGCTCGTCGCCAGCGACGCTTCATAGTCGGCCAGCATGTTGAACACTTCGTCGCGCTGAGCGGTCGCCATCGCGTCGTAATCCGACATGGCGTACGGGTACTTGCGCAGCGTTTCGAGCGAGCTGCGGTCGAAGAAGTGCCACAGCAGCGCGCGCACCAGCGGGTTCTCGAACGACTTCTCGCTGAAGTAGTAGCTCACCGGGAAGGACAGCGCGTACGTGCCGTCCGCGAACGTCTCCGGCGACGGCGCGACGCAGCCGTTGCCCGCGTCGATCGCCACGAGGTTCACGTCCGCTTCGCTGCCCTGGAGCGCGGTCCACCACAGGTAGGTGATGCCACTGCTGGCGTTTTCCGTATCCTGATCGGTGTTGGCGACGCCCTGCGCGCGGTAGAGCGCGTCGGCATTGGTCAGCGTATCCATGCGCGGCACGAAGGTCAGATCGTGCGTTAGCGTCTGGATCATGTAATCCGTCTCGCCCGTGCTGAGCGGCGGCATCACCAGCAGGAACGGCTGCTCCGGCCAGTCGGCATTGATCTCGCTCCACAGCGTGACGGGCGTACCCTTCACTTCCTGTCCGGCGGTGGCGGAAGCGGCTTCCTGCGTCGCAGAAGCGTCTTCGGTCGCGGCGGGCGCGGCTTCGGTGGCGTCGGCGGCAGGTTCTTCCGTGCCCGCAGGCGCGGCGGCGCTGGCCGATTCCGGCAGGCCCGCGCTGAGCAGGGTGGCGACTTCGTCGGTGGTCATGCACTGCGCCCAGTCGTTACCCGGCGCAACCGCGATCACCAGCGCTTCCAGACCGAGGTCGATCGCGTAGGTGTCGATCCCGTTGCTCTTGCACAGGTTGAAGGCTTCGTCGCTCGCGGGCGCGGTCGCCTGGAGCACGTCCAGCTCGCCGGAGCACAGCGCCATCCACCCGGCGTCATTGCCGAGCGGGGCCTGATTGACCGTCGCGGCGGTGAACTGCGACGAGAAATCGCGCACGATCGCGTTGGTCACGGGGTACAGTAGCGACGATCCGGCGATGTTCACGGTTCCGGCGTCCGTCGTCAGCACATTGACGGGCGTCGCCGGGCGCGAGAACGTCCGCCCGGTGCGGGCCGTCTGAACGTTCAGCAGGCCGGTGTGATAAATGTCGTCGTCCGCGACGGTGTAGCCCTGGTCCGCAGCAGCGGCGGGCGCACCCGCTTCATTCGTCAGCGCAAATTCCACGAAGGACTGCACGTCCTCGCGCTCGGCGCTGGCGGCGTTCACATAGAGATAAACCGGCTGGGCCAGCGCGTAGGAGCCGTCCTCGACCGTGGCCAGCGTCGGGCCGACGCACTCGCCGCCCTCCTGGCTGATCGAAACGGGGGTCACCGACCCGTCGGCGGCCTCAAACTCGGCCATCGACATGTAGCCCAGGCCCTTCTGGCCGGGGGTGTTGACCGCCTCAAGGATCCCGGCGGGATCGAGGCTGGAATCGATGCCTTCGCGCAGGTCGCCCGCGGGCAGCAGCGACGCAAACAGCAGGCCGCTGGCGCTGTCAGGATCGGGGCCGTAGAAGACCACCGGACCGGTCAGCGCGGACGAACCGAGGTTTTCCCACAGCACTTCCGGCTCCGCGCCCAGCGAGAAGACGGTCTCGACCTGGCTGAGATCCAGGCAGGACAGCGTCGCCGCTGGATCGGCTACCAACACGATCGCTTCGTAGGCCAGCACGGTCTCGACAAAGCTCTGATCTGCCGACGCGCACGCCGACACCTGCGAATCTGTCATCGGCCCGGTGGACACCACCATGTCGGCTTCCCCGGCGCACAGCGCCTCAAAGCCCTGGGCCGGCCCCTGCGCGTCGATCAGGATATCCGCGTCCTCGTTCTGCGCGACGTAGGCATCGCGGACGGCGGACACCAGCGGTTCGAGCTGGAGCGAGCCTTGAATCACGATCTGAGATGGCTCGTCGCCCTGCGCAAAGGAGGTAGAAGGGGTTAATGGAAGAGCCAGCGACAGCACGAGCGCGCTTAGTAACACTGGCCGGAGGAAGCGCCACACCGATGGCATAGATAAATCTCCTTCGAATTGACCGTAATCAGTAAACCCGCACGCCCCACGCGCATCTGGGAGGTCTATTGCCGGATAAGTATACAACACACCCCCGCCCGCGTCAGCGGTGAGCTTGGAGCCGCGCCGGGGATCTCTTGTTGCTGCGTGGGACTACATACCGAAAAGATTGTACACTCCCGCTGAATTCTGTCCACAGGAAAGCGGGAAAAGCAGTTAACAGTTTTCAGTTATTAGTTTTTAGTTAAAGACAATGGCAAGGACAGGAACGCGAAACGACGTCAGGTTAGTAAAAAGCGAAAGGCAAGAACAGAGGCCATGCAGGCGCGGATCGGGCTATACTCTGGCTGTGCGAGATGGGGCTTGCGGTAGCAGGAGCAGCGTCTATGGCAACCCAACCGGAAAGTTCTCGTTCGCGCGGGCCGCTGGCCGTGCTGTGGTGGCGGCTGGTACGGTTCGGATTCCGGCTGCTGTACAACGAGCTGGCCTTCACCTACGACCTCGTATCCTGGGTCGTCAGCCTGGGCCAGTGGCGCGCGTGGCAGCACGTCGCCCTGCGCTACCTGGACGCGCCGCCCGGCGCGACGATTCTCGATCTGGCGCACGGCCCCGGCAATTTTCACCTGGATCTGCGCGCGGCGGGCTATCGCGCGGTGGGGCTGGACCTCAGCCGCTCGATGGGGCGCATCGCCGGGCGCAAGCTGCGCCGCCACCATCTCGTCCCGGCGCTGGCGCGCGGGCGGGCGCAGGCACTGCCCTTCCCTGACGACACCTTCCCCGCCGTGATCAGCACTTTTCCCACCGAGTTCATCATCGATCTGGCCACGCTGCGCGAGGTCTACCGCGTGCTGCGCCCCGGCGGGCGGCTGATCGTGGTCTTTAGCGGCACGCTGACGCAGGGCGGCGCAGCCAAAGACGCGCTCGAACTGGCCTATCGCGCCACGGGGCAGCGCGGCCCCTGGCCGGTGGATGTCGAGGAGCGGCTACGCGCGGCGGGGTTGGAAGGTCAAATTGCGTTCGAGGCACTGCCGCACAGCGTGGTACACTTATTCACAGCCAACAAGCCCTGATCCCGCGCGCCTTACTGCATAACACCCTGACTCGCACCGTTCGCCGCACCAGCACACGTCAGGAGCAGAGATGTCCCGCAAAACCGCACCACTCATGATCACCCTCGCCTTGATTGCCGCGATCGCCCTGATCGCCGCGCCGGGATCGCGCCTGATGGCGCAGGACGGCACGCCGGAACCGGACGACGCGATCGCGCTGCACCCTATCAGCGAGATCATAGACGGCGACCTGACCATCACGGATTTCGCCAACGACGGCACGGCCCGCCTGCCGCTGACCACCCGCGTCCCGGTGGCGTGCACGCTCGTGTACGGCACGACGCCCGCGTTCGGATCGCTGACGCTCGATCAGGACATGGCGGGCGGATCGCACGGCGAGCACAACCCGCTGCTTTCTGGCCTGGAACCGGAAACGACCTACTATTTCCGCGTACAGGGCGTCGATAACGCGGGCACTATTTACGTGTCGGACGTGATGACCTTCACCACCCCGCCCCAGGACGATACACCCGTCACGAACCTCGCCTCGCCGGAACTGGGCGCGCAGATCACCGGGTACAGCAGCGCGTACGGTGACGCCGCGCCGGACGAAACGTGGGGCGCGGCCAGCGCGTTCGACGGCAGCCCCAACACGGCATGGTCCAGCGACGGCGACGGCAACGAGGCCTGGATCGAGATCGAGCTGGCGCAGCGGTCGCACATCACGGGGCTGGAATTCTGGTCGCGCCTGATGAACGACGGTACGTCGCAGGTGTTCGAGTTCACCGTGACCGCCGACGGCGAGGAAACGTACGGACCGTATACCCTGCCCGACGCGGAAGCCGGGCACGCGTTCGACGTGGATTTCGACGCGACGACCCTGCGCTTCGACCTGATCGATACCAGCGGCGGAAATACCGGCGCGGTGGAGATCGGCGTGTACGGCGATCCGGTGGAGTAAAGGCGAGCAACGCGAACCGCGACCTCACCTCTCATCCCCCAACCCCTTCTCCCCTTGTATGATAGAAAGCAAGGAAGAAGAGTGAAGGGAGTCCGCCCAGGGAGA
>NZ_DAISHJ010000161.1:0-9556 GCF_036822615.1 Aggregatilinea sp.
GCTCTGGCGGACCGACCTCTACGACGCCCGGGTCATCGCCCTGCTCATCGACGATCCCGCGCAGATCACCCGCGAGCAGGCCGAGCGCCAGCGCGATCCCGTCGCTGGCCGTGCCGACCGTCGCCAAGGCGGGCGAATCGGTCGAGATCCCGATGCGGCTCGAAAACGAAGGCGACAAGCCGATCGAGGCGTTCTCGTTTTACAGCTCGGACCTGATGAACACGAACGGCGAAAAAATTTCCGCACAGCAGATCTCGTTTTCGCCGGATCACCTCGTGATCGAGCCGAAGCAGGCGACGACCGTGACGGTGGTCGTGCAGGTCCCGGCGAATGCCGCGCCGGGCACATATTCGGGGCTGCTGCAAGCGAGCCGGATGGATCAACTGCGGGCCGTGCTGACGCTGCAAATCGCGTAACCGGGAGCAGCGCATATGACGGCCTCCGCAGAGCGCTCGGCGTTCGTGGTCGAGATGCTGGACCGCTACAAGACGATGACGATGGAGCGCCTGCTGGCCCTGCTGCCCGACAAGGAGCCGCGCCGCTACCTGTACGATCTGGTGCCGCTCTACCCGCAGCGGTCGGGTAAGGGGCTGCGCCCGGCGCTGTGCATCGCCACGTGCCGGGCCTTCGGCGGCAGCGCCAGCAGCGTGCTGATGTCGGCGGTGGCGATCGAGCTGTTCCACAACGCGTTTCTGGTCCACGACGACGTGGAAGACGGCAGCCTGAACCGGCGCGGACGCCCGACGATCGTGTCGGAGTTCGGGCTGCCGGTGGCGGTCAACGTGGGCGACGCGATGAACGTACTGTCGATCCGCCCGCTGATGGACAACTTACAGCGATTGGGGCCGACCCTGACGTGGCGGGTGTTCGCGGAGATCGAGCACATGGTCAGCGAGTCGGTCGAGGGGCAGGCGCTCGAACTGGGCTGGGTGCGCGACAACGTGTGCGACCTGAGCGACGGCGACTATCTGCGCATGACGCTCAAAAAAACGTGCTGGTACACCTGCATCCACCCGTGCCGGATCGGGGCGGTGGTGGGATCCGGCGGGATGGTCAACCCCGACCGGTTCAACCGCTTCGGGTACTTCATGGGCGCGGCGTTCCAGATTCAGGACGATCTGCTGAATCTGGCGGGCGACGAGGTGAAGTACGGCAAGGAGATCGGCGGCGATATCTGGGAAGGCAAGCGCACGCTGATGCTGATCCACACGCTGAATCATGCCACGCCGCGCGAACACCGGCGTTTGCAGCATTTTCTGGCGACGCCGCGACTCGACCGCAGCGAGAACGACGTGCGGTGGGTGTACGGGCTGATGGGCAAGTACAAGAGCCTGGACTACGCACGGTCCAGCGCGCAGCAGCTCGCCGGGGCGGCGCTAAAGGAGTTCGTGCTGGCATATGGCGACCTGCCGGACAGCGAGGATAAGCGCTTCGTCGAGGACATCGTGCTGTACATGATCGAGCGGGATTTGTAGAGGGAGCAGCCATTAGAGGTAGCGATCAGCGGTCAGCCAAAGGCAAAAACACGACCTCACCCCCGGCCCCTCTCCAATCTGAGTTGGAGAGGGGAGACAGGCAGGTTTACCGGGGAATGTGAGGTCGTTTGGATCATCAAAGAGCCAGGTAGAAGCCGGGTCAGTCCCCGCCGAGGCGGAGGGTAACGGCAGGCGGGGCGTCCGGCGCGAGCGGGGTGGCAGGAGCGTCATCGCGCGGGCGGAGGTGGCGGGCCATTTGCCCGGCGAGTTCCGCCGCGCCCCAGGCGACGCCCGCGCCCCACTGCGCGTACTCGACGGGATGGCTGGCCGTTTCCGCCGCTAACGCCACGCTCGATTCCGCCGCACGGCGGCCCGCACGCAGAACGTGCCGGGGACCATGCAATGCCTGCTTGACTGCCCCCAGCCCGATCGCCATCGCCGCCTGCTGCGCCGTGCCGCCCACGATGCGCGGCTGGATCACGCTGCTGGCCGGTTCGATGCCCGCCAGCACCCCGCCCGTGATGTCCGCATAGCGCGGATCGACGCGGGCCCGCGACAGGATCACACGCAGGGCCTGCATCCAGACCGGGTTCAGCGTACGGTTGCGAATCAAGCGCACGATCAGCCCGGCCAGCGCCATGTCGTAGCGCAGGTCGTGGTGCAGGCAGTCCACGTAGGGCTTCAGCGCGGCGGCGGAAAAGTCGTCGCGGGCGGCGGCGCTCAGAATCGTCTCGGCGGCCCATCGCCCGCTGAGCAGCGCGTACTGGATGCCCTCGCCGTTGAGCGGGTTGATCAGCCCGGCGGCGTCCCCAACCAGCAGCACACGATCCGCCGTGGGCGAGATGGCGGGGTTGTAGGTGGAGAGCGGCCAGCCGGAGACCTTGCCCACGCGCCGCGCACCGTCCAGACGTTCCGCGAAGGCGGGATCGTCCGCGATGAGCTGGTCGAGCAGTTTGGGCAGGTGCTCCGTGGCGGGCGGCAGCGTTTCGAGCAGCATGCCGATGCCCACATTCGCTGTGCGTGGACCAGTGGGGAACAGCCAGTAGTAACCGGGAAAGCTCGAACTGGAAAAGTACAGATCGGCCTGATCCGCCGGACCGGTGACACCCTCGTAGTAGGCGCGCACGGCGATGATGCGGTCGCCGTCGGCGGGCGGCTGGCCGTGCATCTGGCGCGCGATGAGCGAACTACTGCCGTCCGCGCCGATTAGCATGCGCCCGCGCCACGTCCGCGCCTCGCCGCGCTGCTCGGCCTGGACGGTCACGCCGTCGGCATCGACCATATAGCCCTTCACACGCCAGCCTTCGTAGATCTGCACGCCGGACGCACGCGCCGCGTCCACGATCCAGGCGTCAAGCTGCAAACGCGGGATCACGCGGCCATAGGCGGGCAGGCCGGACACCTCCGGCATGTCGCTGACGATCAGGCGTTTGCCGTCGAGGTGCACCGCCGCGCCGTGAATGACGTTCGTCTGGCGGTAATCGGGAAGGCCGGTCACGCCAAGCCGCTGGAGTTCCACCAGCGCGACCGGGCCGACGAAATCGCCACAGACCTTGTCGCGCGGGAACGCGTGTTGGTCGATGAGCGCGACGCGCAGCCCGGCCCGCGCCAGATGCGCGGCGGCGGATGCCCCCGCCGGACCTGCGCCCACGATCAGCACGTCGGCGTCGATGGAGGGTTTGATCTTCAGGGTGAGCATAGTGGACCTCCTGCCTGGCTCGATCATGTCCCTATTATAACGGAACTTTCACGGCAGCCGCGCGCGGATGACTCAAAATGCCCAATCGTGCCCAATGCGCGTTCCAGGACGAAAACTCTGCAGGTTGGTCTAGAAAGCACAACTACGCGTTGTATGGTATGTTTATCGTCATATACTAAAGTTATTCCAATAAGACCTGTCCTGGTTATCGATGTACGTTACGGAGATTTACCTGCCAAGATCGGAGACGCGGTATCCACAACGGCAGCACGGCGCTACGGAGTATACGGGCCGCCTACTTAATTTTAGTCCGTTAGGGTGTCATGTGAGCGGGCCATGAAAATCAAGGTTCCTTCCTCATTCGCCTCACGCATTGCGATCGGATATGCCCTCGCCGCCGGACTGTGGATTCTGGTCTCCGACCGAGTTGTCGAAGCGCTGTGGGCATCCTCCGACTGGCTCACACCGGCCCAAACCTACAAAGGCTGGGGCTTCGTTACGATCACGGCCATTCTGCTCTTTGTGCTGGTCCGGCACGAAATGCGCACCTTGGAGCAGATTCAAACCTCGCGGGATCGCTCCATACAACGGCTGGAAAACCTGCACCGGCTCGACCGGGAAATCCTCGAGGCGCGGTCGATTCAGCACGTCACCCGCACCGCCATGCGCCACCTCTACCGGACCGTCGGCTGCGATCGCATTATCCTGGGTGTGCTGGAGGTGATCACTGGCCAGTGGCGCGTGTTCCCATCGACCAACAGCGACCTGACCGTCAAAGCAGAACGTCTGAACAGCGATCCGTGCTGGGTTGGGGAGGTGCGCGGCGGGCAGATGAAGATCGTTCAGGATATCCGGGCTGAGGAAGTGCCCGGCGATGCGCAGTGCACGCCTTTTCTTGCGGAAGGTATGCGCGCGCTGCTGTATGCGCCGCTGATGACAAAAGACCGGCTCATCGGAGTGCTGGGGCTGGCCGCCGCTACCCCGTCCTTCTTCACGCCGGAATGCCAGGAAATCGTCCGCGAAGTGGCAAGCCAGCTTGCCATTGCGATCCAGCAAGTGAACCTCACCGAACAACTCGAACAGCACGCGCACAACCTCGAAGCAAACATTGCCGAGCGCCAGCACACCGAGGTAGCTCTGCAGCTCAGCGAAAAGCGGCTGGCACAGGCGCAGGAACTGGCGAAGATCGGCAGTTGGACCGTCGATCTGGAAACCGATCAGGTGTCATGGTCGGCGGAGATGTTCCGCCTGCTGAATAGAGATCCGGTCCACAGCCCACAGTCGCCTTCGGATTTCATCACAGCCGTTCACCCGGAAGACCAGCAGCACGTACGAAATATCTATAACCGGGCCGTCAAATCCGGCAGCCCGGTGACGTTCGAATTTCGGACGAACGGTGGGCCGGACTCCGTGCGCTATTTTGCCGGAAACATCGCGCAGGAAACCAACGCAGAAGGCCGTGCGATTCGTCTGATCGGAACGCTTCAGGATATCACCGCGCTCCGGCGCGCCGAACACGTCGCGCAGGAAACCGAGAGCCGCTATCTTCACGCGCTCGACGCGATGCTGGAAGGCTGCCAGATCATCGGGTTCGACTGGCGTTACCTGTACCTCAACGATGCCGCCGCGCGCTATGGGCGACAGGACAAACAGGATCTGCTCGGGCATACCATGATGGAACGGTATCCGGGCATCGAAGAAACGCACCTGTTCGACGTCTTACGCGCCTGCATGGAAGAACGAACGCCGCACATGGAAGAATTCGAGTTCTTCTACGAGGATCACAGCTCGGCGTGGTTCCGCACGAGCGTGCACCCGGTGCCGGAGGGGATATTTGTCCTGAGCCTGGAAATCACCGCGGACAAACGCGCCGCCGATGCCATCCGCACTTTGAACACGGAACTGGAACAGCGCGTCATCGAGCGCACCAACTTGCTCGAAGCCAAAACGCGCGAACTCGAAACGTTCACCTACTCCGTTTCGCACGACCTCAAAGCGCCGCTGCGCGGCATCGACGGCTACAGCCGCCTGCTGCTCGAAGATTATTGGGACCGCATGAACGACGAGGGGCGGACTTTTCTGCAGAATATCCGGCAGGCGACGGAGCAGATGAACCAGCTCATCGAGGATCTGCTGGCGTATTCGCGCCTGGAGCGCCGCGAGCTGCGCATGCAACCGGTGCAGCTCAAAACCGTCATCGAGATGATTGCAGCGGAATTTGCCAGCGAGGTCCAGGCGGCAGGCACGCACATCACCACGGCTATCCCGGACGTCATGGTAAAAACCGACTCGGGCGGGCTGTCCGCCATCGTGCGCAACCTGCTGGACAACGCGCTGAAATTCACGCGCGGCGTGGAGCAGCCGCAAATCGACGTGGGCGTACGCGAAACGGAAAACGCTTATATCTTATGGGTGCGGGACAACGGCATCGGCTTCGATATGCAGTACCACGATCGCATTTTTGAGATGTTCCAGCGGCTCCAGCACGCCGAGGACTACGCCGGGACGGGCGTCGGGCTGGCAATCGTGCGCAAAGCGGCGGACCGGTTAGGCGGGCGCGTCTGGGCCGAAAGCAAGCGAGGTCAGGGCGCAACTTTTTACGTAGAGATCCCGAGGTAAACCAATGAGTAGCTTAGATGCACCAATATTATTAGTTGAAGACAATCCGATGGACATCGACCTCACGAAACGCGCCTTTGAACGCCGCAATCTCAGCAACCCGTTGAACATCGCGCGGGACGGAGAAGAAGCGCTGGAATGGATCGGCAAATGGGATGGGGGCGAGCCGCGCCCGGTGATCATCCTGCTGGACTTGAAGCTGCCCAAAATCGACGGGCTGGAAGTGCTGCGGCGGTTAAAATCGCACCCCGTCTACCGGATGATTCCCGTCGCGGTGTTAACATCCTCCGATGAAGACCGGGATATCGTATCAGCATACCAGCTTGGCGTGAACTCGTATATCGTCAAGCCGGTTGACTTCGAGAAGTTTTTGAAGGTGGCCGAACAAATCGAACTCTATTGGGTGGTTTATAACCATCCACCCATGTAGCCATTGGATCGCGCGCGGACGGAACATGATGAAAATCCTCTACGTCGAAGACAACCCATTTGACGTTGATTTAACACGGCGCGAACTGAGCCGTACAATGCCGGGGATCCACATCGACAGCGCCGCCACACTGAAAGATGCCCGCGCGATCCTGTCGAACATCGTGCCGTACGAACTGCTGATGATCGATCTGTCCCTGCCGGACGGCAGCGGCCTCGATCTGCTGCGCGAAGCACGGCAGCAAAAGCTGCCCCTTGCGATCGTGATCCTGACCGGATCGGGGGACGAGCAGGCGGCGGTCAGCGCGCTCAAGGCCGGGGCGGACGATTATCTGCCGAAGCGTAAAGGCTATCTGCAACAACTGCCGCAGGCGATCGACAGTGCGCTGCGATCCTTTCATGCCGAGATCGCGCGGAAATCACAACCGATCAAGGTGCTGTACGTCGAAGACGACCCGCTCGACGTCGATCTCACGCGCCGCCACCTGGACCGTTACGCGCCGCACATCAGCCTGGACACCACGCCCCAGCCCGCCGACGTGCTGGCACTGCTCGACGCAGTGTCTCCCGGCGTTTTCCCTTACGACCTGCTGCTGCTCGATTACCGGCTGGCCAATCTCAACGCGCTGGATCTGCTCAAGAAGATACGCCAGGACGCGAGATTGTCGATCCCGGTGGTGCTGGTCACGGGGCACGGCAACGAGAACATCGCCACGCAGGCGCTGCGGATGGGCGCGACCGATTATCTGGTCAAGCACGAAAGCTACCTGTTCCAACTGCCTGCCGTGCTCGAAAGCGCCTACCGCCAGGGACAGTTGGAACACGAGCAGGCCGCGCTGAAAGAAAGCGAAGCACGCTACCGGCGGTTCGCGGAAAATGCGCCGGACATCATCTACCGCTACCAGCTTCTGCCAAAGCCCGCCTTCAGTTACATCAACCCGGCGGTGACGGCGATCACGGGGTACAGCCCCGACGACTATTACGCCGACCCGGCGCTTGGCTCGCGGCTTTTCCGCGTGCTCAACGCGGCCCACGATTTCAACCGGCTCAGCGACGAGGAACTCAAGCAGCCGTTCGTCTTCCGAACCGCGCACAAAAGCGGCACACCGCTGTGGCTCGAAGTGCGCCACGTACCTTTACGCAACGAGGCGGGGAAACTGCTCGCCGTGGAAGGCATCGCGCGGGACGTCACGGAGCGGGAGAAAGCTGAGGCGAAACTCAGGCAAAGCGAGGAAACGTTCCGGCTGCTCTTTGCGTCCAACCCGCACCCGATGTGGGTTTACGACCTCGAAACGCTGCAATTTTTGGAAGTCAACGAAGCGGCAATCAACCATTACGGGTATTCGCACGACGAATTCATGGCGCTGCGACTGGTCGATATCCGGCCCCCGGAAGATGTCGAGCGGCTGCTCGAAGATGTCCAACGGAGGCGCACGGTGCTCCAGCAGTCGGGCGAATGGCGACACAAGCTCAAAAACGGTCGCGTCATCGACGTGGAGATCACGTCGCACACGCTGGAATTCGCCGGACGCCCGGCGGCGCTGGTCATCGCGCAGGACATCACCGAACGCAAACAGGTGCAGCGCGCCGAACAGGAGCAGCGCGCCCTGGCGGAAGCCCTGCGCGATACGGCGGCGGCGCTCAGCAGCGCGGTCGATCTCGAAACGGTGATGGTCGGAGTTCTGGAGAATGCGGCGCGCGTCGTCCCGCACGACGCGGCCAATATCATGCTGATCAAGGGCGGGCTGGCGTCCCCGACCTACTGGCGCGGGTACGCGCCCGAACTGGACGCGCTGCTGCGGGAGTTTTCCATCCCACTGGCGGAGACGACCAACCTTCAAGAAATGTTCGTGACCGGGAAACCATTTCTGGCTCCCTATGCCCAGGACTATCCCGGCTGGATACGCCAGCCGCTGACCGCCTGGGTAAAGTCGCACCTCGCCATTCCAATCCGATCGCACGGGCTGGTGCTTGGCTTCCTGAACCTGGACAGCGCGACGCCGGGATTTTTCACCGAGGGACACGTCGGGCGACTGCAAGTCTTCGCGGACCAGATCTCGGTCGCCATCGAGCGCGCCCAGCTTTACGAGGAAATCCGCTCTCACGCCGCGGTTTTGGAACAGCACGTCGCGGAGCGCACCGCCGCGCTGCAAAACAGCGAGGCACGCTACCGGGCGATCGTCGAAGATCAGACGGACATGGTGTGCCGGTATCTGCCCGACACCACCATCACGTTCGCCAACCAGGCCTTCTGCGCCCTGCTCAACCGCCCCCTCGACGAAGTCCTCGGCATGCCGTGGATGCCGCTCGTGCCGGACAGCGAGCGGCTGCACCTGGAACGACACGTGGCGTCGCTGACGCAAGACTCGCCCATCGGTTCCACGGAAACCCTGTTATCGCGGCCCGACGGAGAAACGCTGTGGGTCCACTGGACCACACGCATCCTGCTCGACGAAGCGGGGGCCTTCATCGAGTACCAGACGGTTGGGCACGACATCACACAGCGCAAGCAGATCGAACAACGGCTCCGGCAAACGCTGGAACACGAAATGGAGCTGAACGAGATGAAGTCGCGCTTCGTCTCGATGGCTTCTCACGAGTTCCGCACGCCGCTGGCCGTCATCCAGTCCGCTGCTGATCTGCTAAGGCGGTATGGCGACCGCATGTCCGAAGACGAAACCGGGGAAAGCTTCAGCCGCATCACGTCGAGCATCAAAAACATGATCGAACTGCTGGACGACGTGCTGATGGTCACCATGACGGAAAGCGGCAAGCTCGAATTCAAACCGGAGATCATCAACTTAAAAACATTCTGCCAGAACCAACTGGCAGAGTACAAGCAGACCATCGGCAGCCAGCACCACCTGAACTGCACGATTTCCGGCGACTGTTTGGAGGTCGCGGGGGACCGTAAGCTGATGCGGCACATCATCGGCAACCTGCTCTCAAACGCGATCAAATACTCCCCCGCCGGAAGCAACGTGACGCTGAACGTCGATTGCAGCGAGCCGGAGATCATCATCCGCATCAAGGACGAAGGGATCGGCATACCGCGCGCCGACCAGGCCCGGCTGTTCGAGGTCTTCCACCGCGCCTCGAACGTCGGCGTGACGCCGGGCACGGGCCTGGGGCTGGCAATCGTGAAGCAGTCGGTCACCCTGTGCGGCGGCTCGATCGCGTTCGAAAGCGAAGTGGGGCGCGGCACCACGTTCACCGTCGTGCTGCCGCTCCTCAAACTTGAGGGCACGCTGCCTTAGGGCGTGCTATGAATTTGTAGCGGTTAGCTGACCCGATGTACAAGTTTAATCGGACAGAAGGTCAGCGAACTGGAGCG
>NZ_DAISHJ010000162.1:0-9548 GCF_036822615.1 Aggregatilinea sp.
AACTGCTGCTTTTCCGGGGCCGTGCGTGAGGTCTGCCTTTGCTCTTGCCTTTTCCCCTTCCCTCCGCTTGCGTGGGGGAAGGGGCCAGGGGATGGGGGGCATAAATTCGGTTACGCGGAACGGTCCATCCACACAAAAACGAGGCGCGCCTCATACGAAGCGCGCCGCGAATGGTGCTTTGAAGTGATCCCGGTCGCTAGCTGATCGGCAGGATGTCGCCCAACAGTTCGCTGTAGGTCGGTTCTTCCGGCACGCGGTCGATCCAGTTGTCGTTACGCTCGATATCGGCAGAAGCCTTCTGAGCGTCGAGCCACGTCGTGAACGCCTCGCTCTTGGCGGAGCTGAGCTGGCTCGGGGTCAGGTCGCGGACTTCGCGGCCCAGCACCTGGATGATGTGGTAGCCGAACTGCGACTCGACCGGGCCGACGATCTCGCCCAGGTTCGCGTTCAACGCGGCATCCCCAAACGCCGGATCGTACACGTCGGGGCTGGACCATCCGAGGCTGCCGCCGCCGGTGGCGCTGCCGGTGTCGTCCGACATGGCCTTCGCCAGATCCGCGAACGGCTCGCCGTTCTGAAGGGCTTCCATCGCGGCCTCAGCCTGAGCCAGCGCGGTGGCGCGCTGCTCGTCGGTGGGCGGCGTGGTGTCCTGCGGATTGGCGGGGTTGAAGGCGAACAGGATGTGACGCGTGTTCACCTGCAGTTCCGAGGTCGGCGTGTCTTTGGTGACGTCATCCATCACGGCCTGGCGCAGCGCCTGATAATAGAAGACTTCCCGCACCACGTCACGATCTACGTCCGAGCCTTCCTTCGCGCTGTCGAAGTAGTTGTTGGCTGCGTTCTCCAGCGTGCCCTGAATCTGGCTCTCTTCCAGCGTGGCGGTGGGTGTCGAAGTGACGACTGCCGTAGCGGTCGCATCCGGCTCAACCACGGCTTCCGTCGCGGCGGCGGCTTCGGTCGCTTCCGCCGTGCTGGAGGCGCTGGTGGGCAGGGGGGTCGGTGTAGTGGTCGGCGCGGGCGTGTTCGACGGCGTGGCGGAAACCAGCGGCGTCGGCGTCACGCTCGGCACGGTGGTCGGTGTGGACGTTTCCTGTTCGGGCAGCGTCAGCCCGACCGACTGGGCCATATAGTCATCGACCTGACGGTCTACTTCGGCGTCGTCGATGGTGATACCCCGATCGTCTGCCGTCTGCTGGAGGATCAGTTCTTCCTCCATCTCATCCAATACCTGACCGCCGAACAGTGCCGGAGTCTGGAGCTGGCTGATCTGCTGGCTGGCGTACTGCTGAAGCGTGTTGAGATCGCCGCCGGTCAGTGCGTAAAGTTGGCGGATTTGCTCCGCGGTCTGCCAGCGCAGGAAGCGCACGCGCGCCTGGAAGTCGCTGGTCTTGACCTCGTCGCCGTTGACTTTGGTAATCGCCTGATTCGGAACGATGACCTGTTCCTGAACCACCGCGAACACCAGCACCACCGCGCTAATGGCGACGAGCGCCACGATCACGGCCAGGAAACGCCGCTGCCACATCTGGTCGCGCTCGGCGCGGGACTTATATTCGGTGCGGCGCTGGACATCCGCCTCGGTGACCCGGCGGGGACGCGGACCGCCGGTCGTGCTTTTCTTCGCCATAAAGAGTAATCTCCTCCAAAGAAGTGCATGACCTATAAGGGAGGCATGGCCTGCGGCCTCTGCCCCCCTCACGCTGGCCATCCGTCACCTCAGGCGCGGGGCAGCCAAACCGGGTGTTCACCCCGGCCAGGGGACGCGCTTGGGCGATCGATCCCTGGCCGGTTTGTTCGCTCAGCGCCCGGCGCGGCTAGGCGCGGGTCTGGTCGTCGGTAAAGGGCAGCAGCGCGAGATGACGGGCGCGCTTGATCTGGCGGGCCAGCAAGCGTTGGTGCTTGGAGGTCAGACCCGTTTGGCGGCGGGGCCGGATCTTGGCACGCTCGGTGATGAAGCGGCGCAGCGTATCCACGTCCTTATAATCGGGCAGGGTGTGGTTGGCGAAGAAGTAGTCTTCTTTGCGCGCGCGGGAACCGCGGCGGCCACGGCCTTCGCCGGAATCGAAGTCGCGCGATTCGCGCGGCTCGCGGGAAAAGCGCGAGCGGCGACGCTCACGCGGATCTTCGTTGTCGTCCTGGTCATTACGATCGTAGTCGGCCATGTGACGTTTATCCTCTCAAACTCGTTCGTTGATCTTCAATGAGGCGCGCAAGCAGGCATACAACCTAAAACGCGTAATCCTCGTTGTCGTAGTCGTCAGCATCGTCGTAGTCATGCGCGGCACGCCGCTCACCGAGCAGGATCATCTCGTTGGCGACCAGCTCGGTGCGGTAGTGACGGGTGCCGTTCTCGTCTTCCCACCCACGGGTTTGCAAGCGACCTTCCACATAGACCTGCTGGCTTTTGCTCAGGTGCGACTTGCAGATCTCCGCGAGGTTGCCCCACGCCACGACGTTGAACCACTCCGTTTCCTCGCGGCGTTCGCCATCCGAGGAAGTCCAGGTGCGGCTCGTCGCCACGCTGAAGCTGGCAACCGGGCGCCCGCTGGGCGTGTAGCGCAGCTCTGGGTCACGGCCCAACGTACCGATGATCATAACTTTGTTCAATCCGCGGGCCATGCGTGCTGCGCTCCTAACGATAATTCTACGACAAACACGGTCGCCAGCCTCGGGCTGGCCTCGTCCTACTCTTCGTCCAGGCGCACGACCAGGTGACGGATGATGCGGTCGCTGAGGTGCATCTGGCGTTCGAGCTCAGGCACCGCCTGGGGCGGGTAGCTCATTTTGAAGAAGACGTAATAGCCTTCACGGTAATCGTCGATGGGGTAAGCCAGACGACGACGGCCCCAGTTGTCTACGTTCGTCACCGTGCCTTGAAGGGCCTCGACCCACTCGCGCACAGTCGTAACGACCGCCGGAACTTCCGTTTCCGGGACACTGATGGGGATAATGAATCCCAACTCGTATTCGTGATTCATCCTGTGGAGCTTCTCCTTTCCTTGGGATTGCCCACCGGATCCTGGCGAGCGCCAGCCGAATGGGCGGAAAGACGCCCGCGACACAAGCGGGCGTACTCATCGGGAAAATAGTACCGCAGCACTGTCAGTTTGGCAAGACCCGATCGGCCCTCCAGGGACGGCATATTACGAAACTGCTTACCCCTGCGAATGGGCAAATTTCCGGCCCCGCCGGTCACGCTGCTGTCACGCTGGGGCGCTATTCTGGCCTCAATTAAAATGTTAAGCTCAAAAAAACCTATAAAACTTCTTTTGCGTTACTTCAAACTGTACTAGACTTTCAATCAGCAGCTAAAAGCCAAGGAGGCTACGAAGCAATGAGGCAGGGGAATCATCTAAAACGATGGCTGTGGACCTGGCTGGTCGTCGCGGCACTGGCGCTGCCCTCGGTCGCGCCCGTCCGGGCCGCCGTAAGCAGCCCGCAAGACCCGGCAGATCTGTCGCTGCGCGCGGATGTCAGCGGCGCGGCGTCGGCTCTGGAGCAAGAAGCGGCCTATATGGACGATTGGATGGCGGCACGCCCCCAGCGCCCGCCGGTCGATCCAATCGCGCAGCAGGCCACCACCGCCGACTGGACGGTGATGGTCTACGTCGCCGCCGACAACAACCTGGAAATCCAGGGCCTCTATGATATGAACGAGATGGAGGCGGTCGGCTCGTCGGAGAACGTGAACGTCGTCGTGCAGATCGACCGCGCCGAAGACTACGCCGACATCGACGGCGACTGGACCGGCGGTCGGCGCTACTACATCCAGCAGGACGATAAGTTCGGCACGCTCAATTCCACCTTGCTCGAAGACATGGGCGAGATCGACAGCGGCGATCCGGCTACCGTGGCCGACTTCACCACCTGGGCGATCACGACCTATCCCGCCGAGCACTACATGCTGATCCTGTGGGACCACGGCGGCGCGTGGATCGGTCACGCCAGCGACGACGAGTCTGGTAACGATCTGGACCTGCTCGAGCTGTCCTCCGCGCTGGAACAGACCGTGCAGGCGACCGGCATCGGCAAGTTCGACGTCATCGCGTTTGATATGTGCCTCATGGGCCAGCTCGAAGTGCTGGAAACCATCACGCCCTACGCCGACTACGGCCTCGCGTCCGAAGAAAGCATCCCCGGCCCCGGCTACTACTACGTCTTCCTTGAGGATCTGGTCAACGATCCGACGATGGACGGGCGGACGCTGGCGACTGCCGTGGTGGACTACTACATGCAGTTCTACGACGAAGTCGCGCCCGATCCCGACAACTACTACGGCCTGACGGCGGTCGATCTGAACCAGTCGGGTGCCATGACGGCGGCGATTGACGCGTTCTCCAGCGCCGTCCAGGCCAATCCGCAGGCCGTGCTGAGCGCCGTTGCCGACGCGCGTAACAACACCATCGGCTACGGTGGCTACGACGACCCGCAGTACTATGACATCTGGTCGTCCGTGGACTTGTACGAGTTCGCGCAGCTTCTGGACGGCATCACCGTCTCGCCGGAGCTTCAGCAGGCGTCGCAGGGCGTGATGCAGGCGATTGACACCTACGTCGTGTACGACCGTCACAACGACCGTCTCGAAGGTTCGCACGGCGTGGCGATCTACTTCCCGCGCACGCAAAAAGCCTACGATCGCGGCCACTTCAGCGAGCGTTACCCGGCGGAAGTGCCCGCCAGCATGGCCTCGTGGATCGCGTTCATCAACACCTTCCACGGCACGGCAGTGCAGACGGTCACCACTGCGCCCAGCGTGGACGTGGTCAGCGTCTACCCGCAGACGGCCAGTATCTACCAGCCCGCCGTGATCACGCTGGACGTGTCCGGGCGTGACATCCTTCAGGTGAACTACGCCGTCGCGCGCATCACCGACGAAGGCCGTGTCGTGCTGGACTTCGACTACCTCGTGTCGCGCTCCACCACGCCGACCGGCGCGGATATCGTGGACTGGTCCAACGGTGTGACGACGCGCACCTTCGCCTGGGATGCGGAAGTCCCGCAGCTCACCGACGGCACGACCACGACCTACGCGCTGATGATCCCCAACCGCGACAACCCCGATCTGGCGGTGGTCAACGGCCTGTACACGCCGCTTAACGGCGATCCGGTCGAAGCGCAGTTGGTCTTTAACCTCAACACGCGCACGGCGACGGCGCTGTGGGTCTTCACCGAGACGCCGAGCGGCACGGTTCAGCCGTCCGAGGCAGACTACCAGCCCGGCGACACGTTCCAGCCCATGCTCGTCACGCTCGATGAGGACAACCAGCTTTCCGGCAACACCTACGGCGACACGCTGACCTTCGACCGCGAGCAGCCGGTGCGCTTCGACAAGGTGCCCGCGCCCGATGGCGACTACTCGATCAGCTTCGTGGCGGAAAACGTCGCGGGTGATACCACGCTGGACGAGACGCTCATCACCGTTCAGAACGAAGGGCTTGATGCGTCGCTGCGTGGTTACACCGATCTGACGTACGGGATCAACTTCCTGTACCCGGCGACCTGGATTCGCCCGCGCTTCTCGCCCGACGGCAAGCGGCTGTTCACGGCGGATCTGGAAACCACCACGCTGATGAGCCTCTACCCGTACACGGACGTGACCAACGCCCAGGAAACGGGGCAGGCGGTCCAGGCGAGCTGGGGCGATCTGCAAGACTTGCAGGTCAGCAACGAGCGTGAAGTGGATGTCAACGGTCTGCTCGCCTACGTGGCCGACTACACCTACACGTTCAACGGCGAGGCGCGTGTCGGCGCGGTGGTGGCGATCTACGTGCCCGATCAGAACGTGGGCTACGGTTTCGACATCGACGCTCCGGCTTCCGCGCCCGACGCGGCGGTGACGGCGCTCAACGCGCTGGTCGCCAGCATCAACTTCTTCTCGCCGCAAGACATCCAGGGCCAGAGCGCGTGGCAAACCGCGACGACGGCGCAGGGTGCGGTGTCCTTCCCGGTCCCGGCGGGCTGGGTGGAAGAAACCAACGGCGGCTGGACGCTCTACGGCCCCACCGACGATCAGAACGTGTTCATCGGCCTGACCAGCGCTGCCGCGTCCGGTGCGACAAACCAGGAGCTTGCCGAGTACTGGATCTCGCAGCTTGAGGGCAGCGTGTCGAACTTCTCGGTATCCGCTTCGGAGCCGTACTACATCGGCGAAAACGAGTGGTATCTGGTCGTCTTCACCTACGACAACGCCGGGACGCTGACGGCGGGCGCGTTCTTCGCGGCCACGTTTGGCGGCCAGGATTACACCTTCTGGATCGAAGCGCCCGACGCGCAGTTCGACCAGCTCTACGCGGACGTGTTCTCGGTGTCGCTGGGCGGCTTCATGTTCAACGCTGCGCCCGACGCCGCGCCGACCGAGGCGGACGCCGAGGCCCCCGCTGAAGCAGCTACCGAAGCGCCCGCCGAAGCGGTCACCGAAGTGCCTGCCGAGGCCGCGACGCCCGAACCCCCCGCCGCGGTGGCGACTGAGGCCGCGACCGAAGGCGCGACGGGTGGCTCGATCGGCTCGCTCGTCGGCTAACACGCGGCTCTGCGCCGCATCCGTAAGAGGTTCTGTAGGGGCGTATTGCGATACGCCCCTTTCCTATCAATTTGCGAGATAAATCCGGCTCTTTTCCGAACATCTCTTGCCGTTTGTTCGTAGGGGCGGGGCTTGCTCCGCCCGGTTTTGCGCACAACGGTGGAGACAGCTCCGTCCCGACGGATCCGACCCGTGCCTGTCTCCCCTCTCCAACTTGATTGGAGAGGGGCTGGGGGGTGAGGTCGCGTTTGCCTTCGCTTTTGCTTTTTCTGCCCCCGACCACCGACCACCGATCACTGACGGCTGCTACTCTGGGGTTTGCCTTCGCCTTCGCCTTCGCTTTTTTTCTCTCCCGATCCCCGGTCAAAATTCACGCGAAATTCGGTGGTAATGCGCTCCGCTTTGCGCCATAATGGACCCCCTTTGGCAGCGGAACAAAGTGAGATGTCTTATGGCACGGGTGGCGATCCTGGCCGATATTCACGGCAATTTGCCCGCGTTTGAAGCGGTGCTGGCCGATCTGCGCGACGTCGCGCCGGATGAAGTCGTCGTCAACGGCGACATCATCAACCGGGGGCCGCAGAGCAAAGAGTGCCTGCAAATCGTGCGCGAAAGCGGCTGGCACGTCACCTACGGCAATCACGAAGACTACGTGCTCAAGGGCGTGCGCCGTGACGACCTGCCGCCGGAGTGGGACACCGATTGGTTCCTGCCCGTTCGCAGCGTGTCCGAATCGCTGAACCCCGATGAGATCGCATACATCTCCGCGCTGCCCTGGTCGCACGTGATCGACGTGCCCGGCCTGCCCGCGGTCCACGTGACGCACGGCAGCCCGCGCGCGCTCAACGACGGCCTCGGCCCGTGGTACGACGACGCCGATCTGCTGGACGCGCTGAGCCTCGTGCCCCAGCGCGTGATTGTCGGCGCGCATTCGCACCGGCCCTTCGATCACCACGTCGATGGTCATTGGGCGCTCAACTGCGGTTCGGTCGGCGATCCGTTCAACGGCGATCCGGCGGCGCAGTACCTTGTACTGACGGGGCAGGGCGGCGCGTGGCAGGCCGATTTCCGCGCCATCCCGTACGACCGCGAGCGCACCTATGCCGCCTGGAACACCACCGGCTACATGGAGCGCAGCATGTCCGCACAGGTGTTCAAGCTCGAAGTCGAGACGGCGACCTTTCACCTGCTGGCGTACGAGCGCTTCTGCGCCAAACACGATCTGCCCAAGAACGAGATGCGCAGCTTCCAGCGCTACCGCCGCGCCGCCGCCATGACGCCGCCGGGCCGCGTCCTCGTCCGTCCCGCCGACTAGCGCTTGCCAATGCGGATCCGTTGTTCCTGATTTCGTAGGGGCAGAGCTTGCTCTGCCCGTTTTGTGCCTGTGCCGTTGCTTTTGCCTTTGCTTTTGTCTTTGCTCTTGCTAACCGCTAATCGCTAACTGCTATCTGCTTATTCGCTGTTCTCTGGATCTGCCCATGCCACGTGTAAAACTCAGCCGGTTTCGCGTCCACCAGCCGGACCCGGATGCGCTCGCCGCCTATATGCTCGCCTATCCCGGCTACGAGCTGCACTTCCAGCCGGAAACGCTCACGCCCATCACCGCCGATGCGCTGTTCGGGCGCGCGTGCCCGCTCGTCATCGACTTTGGCTGCGGGCGCGGCGACTTCGTGATCGGGCTGGCGCAAGACCAGCCGGACGCCTGTTTCGTCGGGATCGATTTTCACCAGAAATCATTGTGGGATGCGGTCAACAAGGCCAGCGCTGCGGGTGTGACCAATCTGCGCTTTTTGCACGGCGACATCCGCCGCATGCTGAAGCTCGCGCCGGACGCCTCCGTCAGCGAGGCGTACATGCTGTTCCCGCCGCCGTACCTCAAGCCGAGCAAGCTCTACAAAGATCCCCTGCCCGAAGACACCCTGCGGGAGATCGCGCGGCTGCTGGAGCCGGACGCGTCGTTCCACTTCGTCACCGATAGCGCCGAGTACTTCGACGCCAAACGCGCCCTGATCGCGGACAGCGGCTGGTTCGAGGTCGTCGCCACCTCGCAGGGCTTCGAGGGCGGCAAAACGTACTTCCAGCAGTTCTGGGAGAAGCGCAACATCGAGTCGCGGCGGCTCGAAGCGCATCGCACGCACGCGCTCGTCGTACCCCATCCAGAGCAGGACCAGCGCGCCGATCCGTAGGGGCGGAGCTTGCTCCGCCCGGTTTTTGCTTTTCGCCTTTGTTCTTAACTAATCACTACGAACTAACGACTAACGACCGTTCTTTCTACAGCTTTTTCGCATTCTTCTGCCGGGCGCGGCGCTTGCGCGGCTCGTACTGCTGCCAGTGGACGCGGTGCGCGTCGTACTGCGTGCGCGGCGGCTTATCCTCCGCCGGATGCCCGACATACACCACGCACAGCGGTGTGACCGTCTCCGGCAGCGCGACCAGATCGCGCACCACGCCGATCACGCGCTGCGACGGGTACACCCCGATCCACACCGCGCCCAGGTCCAGCCCTGCCGCCGCGATCAGGAGATTTTCCGTCGCGGCGGAACAGTCCTGCACCCAGTAGTCGCGCGCCATGCGCTCGTGATTGGAAATTGAGGGATTGCCGCAGACGACGATCGCCGCCGGGGCGTTGTACGGGGCGAAATGCAGACTGCGCCGCAGCGCCGCCATGCCCTCCGGGTCGGTGACCACCACGAATTCCCACGGCTGCGTATTGCATGCGGTCGGCGCGGCCATCGCCGCGTGCAGAAGCTGCACCAGCGTTTCGTCCGCGACCGGCTCCGCCGTAAACCGCCGGATGCTGCGCCGCTTGAAAAGGTAGTCCAGCACGCCCGCCATGCCGCGTCCTTAGAGGGGAATTGTGCACATTCTGAGCGAGAAACCCGCTGTCCCGCTCACCTGCTCTGAGCCTGCTTGTCTCCCCTCTCCAATCAAGTTGGAGAGGGGCCGGGGGTGAGGTCTGCTTTTGCCTTTGCTTTTGGCTCTCAGCTAACCCGATGTACAGGTTTATGGACTGACAAAAAAAGGAGCT
>NZ_DAISHJ010000163.1:0-9336 GCF_036822615.1 Aggregatilinea sp.
GGCAGCGGCGGCAGGTGAGACGCGCGGACGGCGGCGTCCTCCGTCACGGCCTGACCGATCGTGCGCCACTCGTCCAGGGCGCGGCGGCAGTCGGCGCACCCGGCGAGGTGCTGATCCAGCGCGGCGCGCTGCGTCTCGTCCAGCGTTCCGGCGGCGTAGTAAGGCAGTTGGTCCAGCCAGGTGTTATGCATCGTATATCTCCTCGATGCTCAGCAGTTTCTGTAAACTCGCTTTGGCCCGGTGCAGGCGGCTTTTGATGGTGCCTTGCGCCACGCCCATCATGCGCGCGGCTTCCGGCCCGCTGAGGCCGTGGTAAAAAATGAGTTCGAGCGTTTCGCGCTGGTCGTCCGGCAGATGGTGCAGCGCCTCGCGCACGGTCTCGCAGTCGTCGCGCCGGATCAGCGTGTCCAGCGGGGGCGGGGCGCTGCTGGCGGCGTGATCGTGCAGCGGATCGAGCGGCGTTTTCTGCCGCCGCCGCGCGCTGATCGCGTGATGCCGCGCGATGGCGAGCATCCAGGTCGTGACGCGGCTGTCGCCCCGGAAGCGCCGTGCCTGCTGCCAGATCGCCAGCATCACGTCTTGCAGCACTTCCTCGGCCAGCGCCGGATCGTTAAGCTGCCCGGCGAGATAGTGCAGCAGACGCAGGCCGTGCCGGGCATAGAGTGTTTCCAGGGCGCGCGGATCCCCCTCCGCGACGGTCTTCAGCAGCGCCCGGTCGGGATCGGGTAGCTCATGCATGGCGGCTCCTTCGCTTTAGTCCATTAGTCGCTGCCCGGCTGCAAATGGTTCCATGATCGCATAAAGTCGTGTGTAATGGCTGGGGTCTCGGCCCGCAAGAATGCATATTACACCCGCGATATTTGGCCCACTTTGGCGACAGGAGTAACATTGTCGCCTGGACAATAGAGTTAGCCATTGCGCACTCAAGGAAGTCGGGAATATGGATGCCGTTTCCGTTCGCAAGGTCGAGTCCAAACACGACCTTGATATTTTTTTAAAGTTCCCCTGGGCGCTCTACCGGACCAGCCCCTATTGGGTTCCGCCGCTGATGTCGATGCAGAAGCACAAGTTCGACAAGGCGAAGAATCCTTCATGGGAGCATCTGGAGGGCGACTACTTCATCGCGTGGCGCGGCAGCCAGCCGGTCGGCACGATCGCGGCCTTCATCAACCACCGCCACAACGAGTATCACAACGAGCATATCGGCTTCTTTGGCGCGTTTGAAGTCCAGGACGACCAGGAAGCGGCGACGGCGCTGCTCGAGACGGCATCGGAGTACGTGCGCGCGTTGGGATACGACGCGATACGCGGCCCGGCGACGTTCTCCACCAACGAGGAATGCGGCATTCTGATCGAGGGATTCGACGATCCCGCCGTGGTACTGATGCCCTACAACCGCCCGTACTACCAGCGCCTTGTCGAAGCGACGCCCGGCTTCGAGAAGGTGATGGACCTGTACAGCTATTACATCACGTTTCAGGCGATCAACAACTCGCCCAAGCTCGAAAAACTGTTCCGCATCACGCAGCAGAACAACAAGCGCCGCGATATCACGATCCGCACGCCCGATACGAAGCACCTCGACCGGGAATTCCAACTGCTCAAAGACATCTACAACCACGCCTGGGATAAAAACTGGGGCTACGTGCCGTTTTCGAGCACGGAGCTGGACGAGATGGTCAAGGACCTGGGGCAGTACTTCGAGCCGCGCCTGACCTTCTTCGCGGAGGTCGAAGGCAAGCCGGTCGCGTTCATGCTGGCCCTGCCCGATCTCAACGAGGTGCTGCTCAAGGCATACCCGCGCCCCAGTAAGCCGGAGCCGCTGGCGCTGCTCCAACTGCTGTGGCACTGGAAGGTGCGCTCGAAGATCACCCGCATCCGCATCATGCTCATGGGCGTGCAGGAGGGATACCGGGGCATCGGCGTCGAATCTGCGATGTTCGTGGAGGCGTATCAGGCGGCGCAGGCGCTCGGCTGGGACATCGGGGATGGCGGCTGGGTGCTGGAGACGAACGGCCCCATGCAGCGCCTCGTCGAAGCCTATAACTCGGTGATCTACAAGCGCTACCGGTTCTACGAGCGTCCGCTCAAACCCGGTTACACGGTGCAAGCGCCGCCCCAGTTGTAAGGTGATTTGCCTGTCAGGCAAGCCTGTGTAAGATCCGCAGTTCTGGCATTTTCGTCAGACCCATAGTGGAGGGTAAGCACGTGGTTGACGCACTGATGGTGACAAAGGTCGCGTCCAAGGCGGACTATCGCGCATTTTTAACGTTCCCCTGGACGCTCTACCGGACCAGCCCCTATTGGGTTCCGCCGCTGATGTCGATGCAGAAGCACAGGTTCGACCGGGCGAAAAATCCAAGCTGGCAGCACATGGAAGGCGACTATTTCCTCGCGCGGCGGGGCGGTCAGGTGGTTGGCACAATTGCGGCATTTGTCAATCACCGCCACAATGAGTTCCAGAACGAAAACATCGCGTTCTTCGGCGCGTTTGAAGTGATTGACGATCAGGCCGTGGCGGAGGCGCTGCTCGGCGCGGCGGTCGAGTGGGCCAAACAGCGCGGTTATACGGCGCTGCGCGGCCCCGCGACGTTTTCGACCAACGACGAATGCGGGGTGCTGGTCGAGGGGTTCGAGGATACGCCCGCCGTGCTGATGCCCTACAACCGTCCCTACTATGAGCGCCTGTTGGAGCGCGCGCCGGGCTTTGCCAAGGTGATGGATCTGATCTGCTACAACTTCACCACGCAGGGCTTCGCCACGTCGCCCAAGGTCCAGCAGGCCATCCGCGTCACGCGGCGCAACAACGAGCGCCGCCAGATCCGCGTGCGGGTGCTGGACGGGGACGCGGTGAAATCGGAGCTGGAAACGCTCAAGGACATCTACAACCAGGCGTGGGATCGCAACTGGGGCTTCGTGCCACTGTCGGACCCCGAACTGGACGAGATGGTCAAGGATCTGGGGCAGTTCCTGGACCCGCGCCTGACGTTTTTTGCGGAGGTCGGGGGCGAACCGGCGGGTTTCATGCTGGGTATTCCCGATCTGAACGGGGCGCTGCAGCGGGCCTATCCACGCCCCAACGTGCCGGAGCCGCTCACGCTGCTGAAGGTGCTGTGGCACTGGAAAGTGCGTTCGAAGATCACGCGCATTCGCGTCCCACTGATGGGCGTCAAAAAGGCGTACCGGAACATGGGCGTCGAGGCTGCGATGATCGTCGAGCTTTTGAATCAAGTTGACGTTTTGAGTTCAAAAATGGGTTGGGAACGGGCTGACGCGGGGTGGGTGCTGGAAACCAACGACGATATGAATCACATCGTCGAGGCGCTCAACGGTGAGCCGTACAAGCGCTTCCGGTTTTACGAGCGGGCGTTGGCCTCTGCCTCCGCTCCGGCAGTCTCCAGCAGTGAGCCGCGTGGAAACGAGGACGCATGACGGGGCAACTGATTGCGATCGTAGATGACGAAATGGGAACGGTGACGATGCTCAGCACGTTCCTGCGCCTGAAGGGCTTTGAAGTGCGCAGCGCGCTTTCCGGCTCGGCGGGCCTCGATCTGGTACGGACCGAGCGGCCCGCGGCGCTGCTGCTAGACTATATGCTGCCCGATATCAACGGCTTTGAAGTCTGCAAACAGCTCCGCGCCGATCCCGAATTTAAGTCCCTGCCGATCGTCATCATCTCCGCGCACAGCGGCACGACCAACGCCGCGTTGGCTTTGGAAGCTGGAGCCAACCTGTACCTGTCCAAGCCGCTGCGGCTGCCCGATCTGCTGGCGACGCTTCAGGATCTGCTGGGCGGCGCCTGACCCGCTTCGTTAGTCGCTTAAAACTTGCAGCGCCTCGTCGGCGGCAGTTTCCGCCGGAGTCCCGTCCAGCACGGCTGCGAATCCGGCTTGCAGCGCGGCGGCGGCGCTGCTGTTGCGCTGCGTGTCGGGGACCAGCACCATGTTCGCCATCAGGCTCTGTGCGAAGGTCGCGTAGGACTGGTCGTCCCATAACTGCATCGCGCGCTGCGTTGTGGGCAGATAGCCATAGGATTCGGAGAACGCGCTCTGCTGGCTGACGCGCATCATCCACGACAGGAATGCGCGCGCCTGATTCTGCCGGTCGGGATCCGATGTCGTGAGCACCCACATCCAACTGTCGGGGGTGGTGATCGGCGTGCCGCCCAGCGTGGGGATCGACGCGGGGGCCGTGTTGGGCACGCTGGCCCGGCGGCGCAGGTACGTGGTCGAATTGGCGAAGACGAGGCTCACCGCGCCCGTTTCAAACTGATCCCAATAATCATCCGACTGGGAAAAGGTCAGCAGTCCGGGGCTAAAAATCTCCGCCTCGACGCCCTGTTCGTAGTAGCTGTAGACGGCCAGCAGCGGATCGCGGTCCAACGTGGGCAGCCCGCCCGCGTCTACCAGTTGCCCCCCCGCCGCCAGATATTGCAGCAGCACCGTCCAGTTTGCGCCGGTTCCCTGCCCGGCCACGTTGCCCGGGAACAGATACTTGGGTTCCTGGGTCAGAATGGTCTCGAACGTGGTCGGCGGCGCGGCGAATACCGATTCGCGGTAGGCCATGTGATACAGCGTCATCATGTAGGGCAGGCCGTACAGCGTGCCGTCGATTTCTCCGATCTGTTCCACGCCGGGCAGCAGGCTTTCGAGGATGTCCGGCGGCAGCCAGTTCCCGATCGGCACGATCAGCCCTTCCGTTGCCGCGGTCACCATGTCTGCGCGGCGCATCAGCGTCAGGTCGGGCATTGTGCCGGGCGCGACTGGCTGCGCGGTGCGCAGGGTCGGCAGGATGCCGCCCAGGCCGTTCGCGCGTTTGCGCCGCACCTGAAGCGTGTAGCGGCTGTAGGTCTGGGTGAAGTCATCGAACTGGCGGGTGAGGATCGTCTGCGACGGGTCTGTGTCGGTCGGGTAGATCTCGTCCGGCCACCACACGCGGACCGTATACTGATCCGGCGTGGGCAGCGGGGTCGGCGTGCCGTCCGGGGCGTTCGTAACCAGACTGTCCACGCTGGCGATGCTGCGATCCGGCGTGGCGGGAGTCGGCGTGATCTGGCGCGCGCCGGGTGATGCCGTGCCGCACCCGGCCAGCAGCGCCGCCAGCGCCATGCCTGCCGCGATCCATCGTCGCATGGGGGTTACTCCTCTGGATACGCGCCGAGCGCGCGTCCGGTTCCGGCGTCGTTAGCCCTGCAGGACGCGATTCACCATGTCGTTGAGCGTGTCGAGATTTTCGACCGTCAGGTCGGGGTCGGGGATGTACACGCCGAATTCCTGCTCGGCATACACGCCGAAGTGCGCCAGCGAGAATGAATCGATCAGCCCGCCCGTGATCAGCGGCTCGTCATCTTGCAGCGGGTACTTGGGGTTGCGGATAAGCTCGGTCACGACGAACGTGCGCAGTTTGCTTTTGACTTCTTCGCGGTCCATGCGTCACCACCTGGGAGATTCTATTTCCGGCACAAGCGAACGGCTCCCAAGTCTAACGGGGCGGGCGGGGGAAGGCAAGTGACTGGCAGGTCGCGCGGCCTGGGAACGCAAAACCGGCCCGTGTCAGGCACGAGCCGGTTTTTTCTGGCGGAGGGGGTGGGATTCGAACCCACGGTAGGGAGAACCCTACAACGGTTTTCGAGACCGCCCCATTCAACCACTCTGGCACCCCTCCGAATGGGAAGTATTCGATTGTTATTTCTGGCCTTGAGCGCGCAGCGCGGCGAAAAAGCTCACCAGCAGCGCCGCCGATTCCTCGGCCAGCACCCCGCCGGTCACCTCGACCCGGTGGTTCAGTCGGGGATGCGCCAGCAGGTCCATCACGCTGCCGCCTGCGCCCGCCTTCGGATCGAACGCGCCGAAGACCAACCGGGGCAGCCGGGCCAGCACCATCGCGCCCGCACACATCGCGCACGGCTCTAGCGTGCAGTACAGCGTCACGCCTTCCAGCCGCCAGTGCCCGATCACGCGCGAGGCTTCGCGGATGGCGACCATCTCGGCGTGGGCTGTTGCGTCGCCGTCCACTTCACGGCGATTGCGCCCCCGCGCGATGACTTCCCCGTCTCGCACCGCTACTGCACCGATGGGCACGTCGCCGTGCTCGGCGGCCAGTCGCGCTTCGTCCAGCGCCAGACGCATCCAGGTGAGGTCATCCATCGCGCGGGATTATACCATGCTCAAGAGACGAGTGGAAGACTCAGTTAACCGTTCGGCGTGTCGCCGGGCACGGGCTGCGCTTCCTGCTGCAAATAGGCCAGCAGATCGGCGTAATCGGTGACGACGAGATCCGGTTCCGCCGCTTCCGGCGCGCCGTAGATGCACGCGCGCAGTCCCGCGCCGTGCGCCGCCAGCGTATCGATGTCCCGGTCCCCGATGCACAGCGTTTCCTCCGGGCGGAAGCCATGCCGGTCGCGCATGGCGATGAACGCCGCCGGAGCGGGCTTGCGCGGGTAGCCGTCATCCCCGGTGATCCGGTCCACGAACCGGTCGGCCAGCTGGTGCAGATCGAGGATCTGCGCGGTCGTTTCGGCGCGGCGGTGCGTGATGATCGCGTTTACGCCGCCTATCGAGCGCACGTAATCCAACACGTCGATCAGGCCGGGAAACGGGGCCTGCTTCGCCATGCCGTACGCCTTGTAAAACACGTCGAACTGGTTCCCCAGCTCATCCTCGCTGACGCCCAATTCCTGCGACAGCCCGCTGACACACGTCCCCATGTCGATCCGTACCAGCGCCTCAACGTGCGCCGGATCGACCTGCGCGCCAAACGTCGCACAGGCGTCCACGAAGGCCGCGATGAACGCGGGATAGGTGTCGAACAGCGTGCCATCCAGGTCCCAGATCAGATTTTTGATCACGCGGTGCTCCTTGTAGAGAGGAATCGCTCAAAACAGCGATAGCTGCTGGCTTGGCGGCTCGTAAGGCGGCGGTTCGTCCGTGTCGGTGTCGTCAAGGGTGTCGTTTTCGTCGATCTCGTCATCTGCCGCGCCGGGATCGTCGCTCAGGTCGCCGTCGTCCGGCTCGCTTTCGTCGTAGCCCACGATCTCACCGTTGTCGTCCAGCACGATCGCATCATCACCGGGCAGATCCGGCTCCGTTTCGTCGATCTCGGCCTCGTCCGGTTCCGGCGGGGCGATCTCGGCTGCTTCGGCCACCTCTACCGCCTCCGCGACCGTTTCCTCTTCCTGGATCGCTTCTGCTTCCTGTTCCACAACGTCGGCTGGTGCGACGTCGGCGGGCGGATCGGCGGGCACTTCCGCAGCGGCGGCGGTTTCGGGATCGATGGCTCCCGCGTCGAACGGCGTATCGGCGGGCAGGGCGGTCAGGCCGCGCGCCTCGGCAGCGATCGCGTCGAGTTCGGCGTCGGTGAGGCCGGTTTGCAGCAGCACGTGGCGCAGCGTCGGTTCCGTCACAGTGTCGTTGGTGCGGATCACGTGGACGTAATGAGCGCGCAGGCACGCCTGCCAGTCGTTGAAGTAGATGCTACGTTTCATGTTGAGTGTTCAGCGGTTGAGAGTCGGGTAGGGGCAGGTTTCAAACCCGCCCTGCTTTTCGCTTGGTAGTTAACGACAATCATACTCGCGTTCCGTAGGGGCGGAGCTTGCTCCGCCCGATGCAGGCATCTTGACCATATCTGCCCATAACAGTAGCCACGATCCGGCATCCTGACAAGCTCAAATGACCGCGCTCAGCAGCCCCATGATTGCGCCGTAGAGCACCAGCAGCGCGGAGTTGGCCCGGTAGCGGAACAGCAGCACCGCGCCGACCAACCCGATCGTCAGCGTGTACAGATCCACGAACGCCGCGCGCCCCAGTTCCCACGTGACCGCCGCCATCAGCGCCAGCGCCGCGACGTTCACGCCGTCCAGAAAACCGCTCGCCAGCGGCGACCGCCGGATGCGCGGGATCAGCGGGTTGCTGATCGCCACGATCACGAAGGCGGGTAGATAAATGCCCAGCGTCGCCAGCAGCGCGCCCGGCACGCCGCCCAACTGGTAGCCGATGAACGTGGCCGTGGTCGAAAGCGGCCCCGGCGTCATTTGCCCCACCGCGATCGCGTCGATGAGCTGCTGTTCGGTCAGCCAGTGCAGGTGCTCGACCAGATCGGCGTGCATGTAGGCGAACAGCACGTAGCCGGAGCCGTACAGCAGCGCCCCGATCTTCAGGAAGATCAGAAACATTTGCCCCAGGCCAAACGCGGCGGCGTCCGGCGTGGCGAACAGGCTCGATCCGAGCAGCGGCAGCGGGATCAGCAGGCGCGGGCCGGGCCGCAGGCGGTCGGCGTTGCGTGCGATCATGACGACCAGCCCGCTGCCGATCAGCAGCAGCACGAAATTCACGCCCAGGAAATACAGCGCAAACGCCGCCGCACCGAGCACGATAGACAGCCGGTCGCGCACCGCCTTTTGCCCCAGCATGATCAGCGCCGACACGATCAGCGGGATGATCACCGGCTTCACGCCGTAGAGCAGCCATTCGGCGGCAGGCGTCGAGCCGAATTCCTGGTAAATCCACGCCAGCGCCAGCACCATCAGCATGGCAGGCAGCAAAAACGAGCCGCCGCCCACGATCAGCCCCGGCAGGCCCGCCCGCACGAAGCCGAGGTGCATGCTCATTTCGCTGGAATTGGGGCCGGGGATCAAATTGGTCGCGCCCAGCAGGTCCAGAAAATGCTGGTTATCGACCCACTTGCGACGCTCCACAATCTCGTCGTGCATGATGGCGACGTGCGCCGCCGGACCGCCAAACGCCGTCGCGCCGATCTTCAGGAACACCGCGCCGACCTCGGCCAGCGATCCGCGCGCCGGGGGAGGCGTCGGCGTGGGCGAGTCGGTTTCGGGTGTGGGCATAGGAGGCTCCGGTGTGATGCTGTCGAAAATGGGTGCTGGTGTGGGGTTGTAAATCACCTCACCCCCGGCCCCTCTCCGGTTGGGGCTGGAGAGGGGGATACAGGCGCGTCTCAACGGGTTCTGTAGGGGCGGGTTTTAAACCCGCCCTGGTTTTGTCCCTCTACCACAAATACAGATTTTTCACCGTAGGGGCGTATCGCAATACGCCCCTACCGCAAACGCCTGCGTCTTGCTGCACGGGCGGGACAAACCCTCCGCCCCTAAGAAAATCGCGGCGCGCGGTCTTTGCTCTTGCTAACCGCTCATCGCTAACGGCTGATCGCTGCGTTTTACAGTTCCTCGACGCCGCTGCCCGCCGCCGCCTGGCAGACGTAGATCAGCGGGGTGAGGCCGGTCGCCTCGGTGTACGCCGGGCCGACCGCCGCGATGAACGCCTCCACGGCCTCGTCCGCGACCAGCGCCACCGCCGCGCCGCCGAAGCCGCCGCCGGTCATGCG
>NZ_DAISHJ010000164.1:0-9290 GCF_036822615.1 Aggregatilinea sp.
GCTGATCGCGGTTCCCAGCACGGCGCTGCCCGACGCGGGCAGGTAAATGAACAGGTTTTCAGAGAGGGCGAAGCCGATCCCGACCGCGATGCCGTACAGCGCACCGTCCACCAGATAGCGGAACTGCGGGCGGCGCACCAGCACCACCAGGATCGCCGCTTTGAGCACTTCCTCGATCACCGGTCCGGAGATGTGCGCCACCTGCTGCGAACTGAACAGCCCCAGCGCGGCGGTCGTATTGTTGATCGCCAGCGCCAGCCCATACGCTCCGATCGCGCCCCATCCCATGCTGATCAGCATCGTGCTCGGCTTGCCGGTTCCGAACACGTCCTGCGTCACGAACAGGTACACCGTGAACAAGGGGATGGCGATGGCAATGCCGTAGGCGATGAGGGTGACGATCAAGGACATGAGCCAGACGATCTACTCGCGGCTCCCCGCGGAGCCTGATGCGGACGTGATGCCGGGCGGCGCGTTCTCACTCCCCGATGATTTCGCCCGCCTGCGGCGCGCGGCGGTCGTCCTCGAAATCGAGCTGCACCGGCAGCGGCGACGCGCTCAGCAGGTCGGGACCGTCCATAAAATGCAGGTGCAGATGCGGCCCGGCGCTGAACCCGGAATTGCCCACTTCGCCCAACACCTGTCCCGCCGCGACGGTATCGCCCACCTGCACGCGGACCGTGCCGCAGCGCAGATGCCCCAGCGCGGAATACACGCCGTCGCCGTGATCCAGGATCACGCCGTTACCCAGCGCCGACGCGAGATCGGCCAGAAACGGCTCCCGGTCGGGGTACATCCCGACGATCTCGTGATCCGGCTGGCCGTCCACGGCGCGCACCACGCGCCCCGCCGCGGGCGCGATCACCTGCCGCCCGAACGCGGCAAACAGCGACGCAGGCAGCCCGGCCTCCGGCGATCCGGCGAGCAGGCTCCACGTCTCGTTGCCCAGCGGCAGGAAGTCCCAGCCGAACTGCTGCGACGAAATATCCCACGCGGCGCGGTGCACTTCGCCCACGCGATGTCCGCCGACGACCAGCGCCATGCCCGCAAACGGCAGGCCGTAAGCGCCCGCCTGCATGTAGTGCTCAATGGGCCACGCGACGAAGGCGTCCGATCCGGCAACCATCAAACGCACCGTCGCCCATCCAGGCGGAATTACCGCCGCGATGAACACGCGCCCGGCCCCGCGCTGTGACGCCTCCAGGCGGCTCAAGCCAGTCACGATCATCTCGCCAATGTCATCGGCGACGCTCCAGGCCAGCGCGTCGAGGCCGTTCACGTCTTCCGGCGCAAACCGCACATAACATGAAACCTCATGCCCGCCGGTTGGCAGCGGTGTGGCGAACAACCGGCACGGAACGATCGTTATCGTCATAACTGGCCCCCTGGTTGATGCGCTCAGGACAGGAAGAATTCGGTCCCACAGAAGCGGCACTTGGCGACGCCCTTGCCGCTCAGCGTGATCTCGCCGCCGCAGTTGGGGCACTGCTTCAGGTCGCGGAGCTGGCTGGCATCGCTCGAATAGAGCACGCCCTTGTCCCAGTTGATGTAGCCGCTGAACACTTCAAGCCCCACGAGGTTATAGATCATGCTGCGGATCTGCTCGCGCGGGAGCTGCATTTCCAGCGCCACGTCGTTGATATCGACCTGCCCCCGGCTCTGCACGATGTTGAGCAGCGTGCGCTGTTCGGAGGCACTCTGCTGCTGCTTGGCCTGCTTGCCGCCGAACACGGACAGGTAAATCCCGAAGCCCACCAGCGGCGCGACCACGGCCACCAGCACCAGCCCCAGGCCCAGGATCTGCGCGGAGTTGGTCAGCCCGTCGTTGGTGAACAACCACGCGCCCGCGACGATGCCCACGATCACGCCCAGGACGATCAGCAAAATCCCTGCGAGGCGGTTCATATTCATGCGTGCCGTCCTTTTTCCACTGCCCGTTCACCGTCATCACACGAGGTGGTTCATATTCATCCGCCCCGTTTTCAACCACATCAGGGTTACGCCGTAGGGGCAATTCATGAATTGCCCCTACCGTGCACCCGCCATTTTTGCTGGTATTGATTGGCCGAGGCGTATGGCGATACGCCCCGACATCATCACGCTCAACACGGCCTGTCTCCCCTCTCCAATCAAGTTGGAGAGGGGCCGGGGGTGAGGTCTGCGTTTGCTTTTGCCGTTGCTCCTGGCTAATCGCTGATCGCTAACGGCTAACCGCCGCCCCTATCCGAATCCCCGGCTGCCGCCGCCCGATCCGCCGCCGCTGAAGCCACCGCCGCCGCTGAAGCCGCCGCCCCCGCCGCTGCCGGAGCTTTGCGGCTTGCTGGTCATGGCGCTAGACGCGTCGTTGAGCATCTTGGTCAGACCGTCGCTCATAGCGTTGAGGCCATCGGTCAGCCCGGCGCTCATCTCGTTCAGGCCGCCCGGCCCGCCAAGCGAAATATCGCCCATGCCGCCGCCGGGACCGCCCATCATCGTCGGGTGATGGTAGCCGCGCCGGTAGCCGCGCCCCCACGGCCCGCCCATGTAGGTCGGGTAGTACCACGTCGGCATGGAGGTCATCGCGGGCGTGCACTGCCGCACGAAATTGCGCTCGATGCCGAACGCGACCGCATAGGCCATGTACTCGTCGAACTTCTTCGCGGCTTCTTCGACGCCCGTATAGTGCTCGATGTCCGACAGGTAGCGCTTGAACGCCTTCCAGCGCGCCGCCTCCTGCGATCCCTTCTGCGTCTTGGCGGGCATCGCCGCCGACGACGACGCCATCGCCAGCCCGACGCCGCCCAGCGCCGCAGGCAGGCACGGCAGGGTGTACGCGATCGAGGCTGCGCCGCTCACCGCCGCGAAGAACAGCGCCCCCGCAACCGCCAGCACGACCACGCCGCCGATCGCCCACAGGTTGCGCGTCGTCTCCGGCGAGCGGGTGAAGTAGCCCTGCTCGACCATCTGATCGTACATGCCGCTTTTGATCTTGGGCACGTGCGTGTAGAACTTGTTCTTCAGCTCCGAAAGCGACGTATCCTGGTCGCCGCCCTTGAACAGCCCGCGCAGCAGTTCGCGCTCGTGCGGCTTCAGGCTGGACACGTCCTTGTCCTCACGGTGGAACTCGAACTCGGTGCTCTCGAACATGCCAAAGATGCCGCCTTTGGTCGTCTGCTCGATGGTGAGAAAACCGCGCCGGGCGAGGTCGATCAGCGTCGCCATGACGTCTTTCATATCCGCGCGCTCGTCCAGCAGCACGCCGACCACGCCGGGCAGTTCCGTCGACGGCGGCGCGGAGAGGTATTCCGGCACGACGACCGCCTCCGGGTCGCGCCCGTGGGTCATATAGCGCGTGTAGACCATCAGCACGCCGCCGATGCCCAGCAGCAGCGCCAGCACACCCAGCACCACCGTGACGATCGGCTTCCACTTTTCTTCATAGGTCCGCTGGCGGTCGAAAGACGCCTGCCAGCCGGGTTTCAACATCGCCGGATCGTGCTCGTACTGCACGCGCACCTCGACCTCGTTGCCGGGGTAGATGATGCCCGGCGCGGTCCACGTCACTTTGTTCCCGCTGATCGATTCGGCCCAGGTGTCGGGATAACTCGCCGTCACCTGCGGCGGGCGGTTCTCCGGCAGCGTCACCGTGATCCGCGAATCGCGCACCAGGAACGGCAGATCGCCGGGGATAGCGACCCAATACAACTGGTCGCCGTCCGCATACGAGCGCAGCGCGCCCGTTACGGTATAGTGGATCTCAATCGTCGTGCGCTCGCGGCTTTGCAGCGGCGATCTGAAGTAGTACGTGATGTTGGCCGTGCCCACGGTCGTGGCGCAGACCGTGCCCGCCCCCCCGCCGCACGAGCTGTTCAGGGGCTGGCCGTCCTGCGTGACTGTGATGTTGCCGATCGTGTTCAGCCGGTCCATCGGGATTTCCGCCGTACCATAGCGGAAGGGGCCCGTGTTCACGTAGAGGTGGTACGTCTCGGTCACGTCGAAACGGTTGGCCGAGGTGTCGAAATTGTCGATGGTGACGTCGAAGCGTTCCCACTCCAACGAGCGGTTGTCCTGCGCATCCGCCGTACGCGGCGAGCCGGGCAGCAGCGGCAGCGCAACGAGCAGGCACAGGGCGATCACCGCCAGGACGGGAAGGCGCGAACGCAGCCGGGTAGTCATAGCGTAATCCTTTGGCCGAAAGTTCAAACCACATTTACATTGTTATTCTAACGGATAGCAGGGGGCCACGCATCAAGGGTAACGGTTTTTTAGAAGTTATTGAGTCATTTTTTGCAATCTCGCCGCTGGCGCAGCCCGCCGGAGACATAAATCTTTCCTAAGAAAAGGCTCAACAACGTTGACTGTGACAGACTAAAGGTTTAAAATTCTGAAACGATTTTTAAGGATATCGATCTTGTTTTCTTTCATTCTAAATTCACCTGATTCTCAGGTTCATCACGTACAGTTACCAAGATAGAGGGTCGGTACTCAACAATGGACTATCCTGACTACTACAAGATACTCGGCGTGGACCGCACCACCCCGGATAAAGATATCCGCAAGGCGTATCGTAAACTGGCGCGCCAATATCACCCGGATGTGAATCCCGGCGACGCCAAAGCCGAGGAACGCTTCAAGGAAATCAACGAGGCCTATCAGGTCCTGTCCGACAAAGAAAAACGCCAGAAGTACGACGAACTGGGGCAGAGCTACCAGCAGTGGTCGCGCATGGGCGGGCAGCCCGGCGGCTTCGACTGGTCGCGCTGGTCCACCGGCGGGCAGCAGCCCGGCGGTTACCGGGTCGAATTCACCGATGCCGACTTTGGCTCGAACGGCGGCGACGCCTTCTCCGACTTCTTCCGCAACATTTTCGGCGGCGGATTCGGCGGCGGCAGCGGATTCGAGCGCCAGCGCGCGCCGCGACAGGCGATCACCGGGAAAGATCTCGAAGTCACCGCGCAAATCACGCTCGAAGAAGCCTACCACGGCACGCAGCGCGTCGTGCAGGTCGGGGAGCGCCGCCTGACGGTCTCCATTCCGGCGGGCGCGCGTGACGGCATGCGCGTCCGGCTGAGCGGCCAGGGCGAGCGCGGTTATTCGGGCGGGCAGCCCGGCGATCTCTACGTGATCGTGGAGATGGCGCCCCACCCCGTCTACCGCCGCGACGGCGACGACCTGCACATGGACATTCGTATCCCGCTCTATACGGCGGTGCTGGGCGGACCGGTGAAGGTCGCCACCCTGTCCGGCGACGTCACGGTGCGCATCAAGCCCGGCACGCAGTCGGGCCAGAGCATCCGCCTGCGCGGCAAGGGCATGCCGCTGCTGCGCCAGAAAGACAGCTTCGGCGATCTGTTCCTGCACACGCTGATCCAGGTTCCCACGGATCTCAGCGAACAGGAGCAGGCGCTGTTCAAAGAGCTTCAGGCGCTCGCCGAGGGTAAAAACTCGCAGCGCTAACCCCGGCCTGGGGACCGCTGCGCGCTGAATCCCCAGGTCGTTTACAATCTAGTCAGGCTGTGATTGGCGGCCCAGTTGGCACGGGTACATTCCACGGGCTTGGATCGTCGCGCCGTCCGCCGCAGTTCGAACACACGATGTGCCGTGATAGAACCCAGAAAGGCAGCAGCTCATGGATGACTTCAACTGGAATGTGCCGGAACCGGACGATCACGATGAGCCCGGAGGGCGCCTGACCGGGCTGCTGGTGGGCCTGGGCATGGGCGTGGTGACGCTGGTGCTGATCGCCGCGCTGGTCGGCACGATGGTCGGCTACCTGTTCTCGCCGCGCAGCGCGGTGACGCGCAGCAGTAGCCCCAGCTTGCAGCGCACCGCCTACCAGCCGTCGGAGACGGAGCTTCGCAACGCGAACTACCGGCCCGGCGATCTCCCCTCTGCCGCGCAGCAAATGGCGACCCCCACTGCCGTGTCCGGTGACATCGTGGCGGCGGCGGACGAGGAATACCTGCTGCTAACCAACATTTACGAGCGCGTGAATCCCTCCGTGGTCAACATCGAGATCGTCTCGTCGTTCCACAGTGACAGCGGCATCGTAGACAGCAGCGGATCGGGTTTCGTGTATGACAGCGCAGGGCACATCGTCACCAACTCGCACGTCGTGCGCGACGCCGAAGAAATCCTGGTGACGTTCTCGGACGGCTACGTCGCCAACGCGACCGTCGTGGGCGTCGATGATTACAGCGATCTCGCCGTGATCCAGATCGAGTCGGGCAGCGCGCCGCTGTGGCCCGTCCCCCTGGGCGATAGCAACACGCTCAAGGTCGGCCAGCGCGTCATCGCCATCGGCAACCCGTTCGGGCTGGAAGGCAGCATGACCACCGGGATCGTCAGCGCGTTGGGGCGGTCGCTGCCCTCGGCGCAGCTTCTCGACGCCAGCTACGAGCGCTACGACAACCCCTCGATCATCCAGGTGGACGCGGCGGTCAACCCCGGCAATTCAGGCGGCCCGCTGCTGAACTCCTCCGGCGAAGTGATCGGCATCAACACCGCCATCCGTACCGAGTCGGGCAGCTTCGAGGGCGTAGCCTTCGCCGTGCCGGTGAACACGCTCAAGCGCATCGTCCCGCAGATCATCGACGGCGGTCAGGTGCGTTATTCGTGGCTGGGCATCGTCACCTCCAGCAGCAACCTGCCGGGCATCAGCATGGCCGTGCTGGCCGATGAGCTGAATCTGGCGGTGAGCTACGGCGTGATGATCGACTCCGTGCAGTCCTCGTCTCCGGCGGAGCGCGCCGGGCTGCAGGGCTCGACGGATACGCGCACCGTGCGCGGCGTCGAGGTTGCCATCGGTGGGGATATCGTCGTGGCGATCAACGGCGCGATCGTGCGCGACATCGACGATCTGGTGGCCTATCTAGTTGAAAATACGTCCCCGGGCGACACCGTCGTGCTGACCATCGTGCGCGGCGAGCAGACCCTGGACGTCAATGTAACGCTGGGTGAGCGGCCCGCAACGTCGCTCGTCACCAGCCCGGATTAAACAGGAGCAGGCAATGAGTGACAGCATATCCCGTGACGAGCCGTGTTATACGATCGGGATCGTTGCGCGGATGGTCGAGCTGCACCCTCAAACGCTGCGCAATTACGAGCAGATGGGCCTGGTGGTTCCACAGCGCAGCGGCGGCAACATCCGCCTCTATTCACAGCGCGAAGTGGATCGCCTGATGAAGATCAACCGCTTGACGCAGGAACTCGGCGTCAATCTGGCGGGGGTCGAGATCATCCTGCGCCTGTCAGACCAGATCGAGTCGCTGCAAGATCAGCTCGAAGCGTTGGAGCGCAAAGGGTCAGCGGCGCAGTCGCGGCACTGACCACGGGCAGCGGTCTTGTGATACACTCTTGGGGGAAGCATCGGGCTTCCCCCTTTTTCATCATTGAAGGATAACGGCATGCCACCTACCCACATCTTGCCCCGGCTGCGGATCAATACCGACACGGCCCGCAAAATCCTGGTGCTGTTCCTGCGCGACGCAGTGACCAAAGTGGGCTTCAAACGCGCGGTGATCGGCCTCAGCGGCGGGATCGATTCGGCGCTGTCATGCTATCTGGTGGCCGAAGCGCTCGGCCCGGAAAACGTGCTGGCGGTGCGCATGCCCTATAAGACGTCTTCGCCCGGCAGCCTGAGCGACGCCCAGGCCGTGATCGACGCGCTCGGCGTGCAAAGCGATACAGTCGAGATCACGCCGATGGTCGATCCGCTGTTCGAGCGCTTCCCCGACATCACCCCCATGCGCAAAGGCAACGTCATGGCGCGGCAGCGCATGGTGATCCTGTACGATCAATCAGTAGCGTTCAACGGGCTGGTGATCGGCACGAGCAACAAGACCGAAACGCTGCTCGGCTACACGACCATCTTTGGCGACAACGCGGCGGCGGTCCAGCCCATCACGGATCTGTACAAAACGCAGGTGCGCCAACTGTCGCGGGCGCTTGGCATGCCGCAAAGCGTGATCGACAAGCCGCCCTCGGCGGATCTGTGGGCGGGCCAGACCGACGAGGACGAACTCGGTTACACCTACGACACGGCGGATCAACTGCTCTATCTGCTCGTGGACCGGCGTTACACGGTGGATGAGGTCGTCGCGGAGGGGTTCGACCGCGCGGTAGTGGAACGCATCTGGCGGCAGGTCCGCCTGAACCACTACAAGCGCACCATGCCCAACGTGGCGAAGGTCAGCCAGCGCAGCATCGGTCACGACTTCCTCTACCTGCGCGACTGGGTGGGCTAAAACACAGCCGCAATTGCCAGTCGTTGATTTACTACAAAAACGAACCGCGCGTCACAGAATTGTCCGTAGGGGCGGGGCTTGCCCCGCCCGTTACTATCCCCAGATTTCCGGCATCTACTTCTTCAAGATCCTTCGAAATTTCATTACAGATTGCCAATTGAACCCAGACATGATTTTGTGTGAGATCAAATGTGCTTGAATGTTTATCGCCAAAAATATCTCGATACGTCAAGGTCAAGCGAGCTACAAATCGCTGTGCATAAGGATGCTTTGAGGAAGGATTTGCAGGTAAGAAGAGAGGTTTATCACAAATCTGATCCTGATCAAAGTGAGTAATTCCCCCTTGCTCAAAATTCATAGTGGTTGTCTCACTATGAGGCAAGGGCAGGGGATATCGAACGGAAAGAAGGTATGGTGGATTTTGAAGATTTTGAGTGCTATGAGGAGCTAAAACACCCCAAATGTTTGTTGCTACACCCGTTCCAACATTTTGAATATCAAGGGGAATTCCCGATGTGATGTTATCGAGAAATTGTACAGGCAGATCTCTCTTAGGAACTAATAGAGGGCGCTGCGCACGCTTGATTTGGGCGTCGTTTGCCTTTTTAGTCTCCTCAATGCTCCTATGAGTTATAAGGGCCAAAACAAGAGTACCTGCTGCTACAAGAATACCGGCTATTGCATTCATACGAACAGCATCTGATACGCAGGCGAAAACACTTAAAACTATAGTCCCAATGGCGACGACAAATAACCATATTCTGTCGGGAATTTCTAATCTCATTTCTAACTTCTCTTATAAATTTCCGTGTAATTTTATTATACTGAGTAATAATTACCAATTCAATAGTTTATCAAATCACCCAGCCGTCTTCCGGCGCTGGACGCAGACGCGGCGCATCCCCGGCGCGCGGATCAGGCCGCCGCGTGCGGACGGCAGTCTTCAGCGCCTGCGCGTGAATCTCCTCCGCGATGTCCCACGCCGCATGAGGCCGCCCCAGCGCGCGGGCCGCGTCGGACCGCCGCGCGAGGCCCTGCGATCCCTCCGCCAGCCACGCCGTGACC
>NZ_DAISHJ010000165.1:0-9281 GCF_036822615.1 Aggregatilinea sp.
GCCCGGCGCATTCCAGTTCCCCGAATCCGCCCAGCCCGCCGTCGTCGCTGTAGATGTGCACCGAGTCACCGAAATAATCGGGGATCTCCTCCGGCTGTTCCGAATAGATCGAGGACGGGTTGCTAAAGAAGCCGCGCACGATCAGCACCGAGCGATCCGGCCCCGCCGGGGCCACGTACCCCAGCCGCCCGGCAAGGAACGCGCTGTGATAGCCGATCTTGTAGCGGTCGTGCCCGGTGATCGCCAGCCGCACGTGATCGGGCTGCACGTCGATCAGTTCGGGCCGCACAGGATCGTAGTAGTTGGTGATCCGGCCCGGCACTGTATGGGGGATTATCATCGCGCCGCCGGGGTTGACCTGAATCAAAAACCACGTCTGGCTGGTGATGTCGTCGTGCGCGCCCTCCGCCAGCGTGGCCGTCTGCTCGTAGCCCGCATAACGCACGCCGTCCAGCAGATCGCCGTACGCATCCAGGCCGCGCAGCGGATCGGGCGCGAGGGCCAGCGTGCGCTCGACGCTCAGGAACTTCCGCCCCGACGCCAGCACGTAGGCGTCGAGCGCGATTTCCTGCACCAGCGTCCACTGCGCCGAACCGGACTGGTGCAGCGCGTACACGCCGGGATCGATCTGCGGCGGCACGAACAGCGTACCCGGCACGTCGGCGCGATCCGTCACCATGAACTGAATCTCCGGCGCGATCCACATCCGTTCGCCGCCGATGTTCCAGTGCCCCGACGCGATCAGCGCGTCGAACGTCTCCCGCGCCGCGAACGCCTCCGGCGCCCAGAACAGGCTCTCGCCGTCGCCATCCCAAAACGGCCCATACACCCGCCCTCCGCGTGCGGAGAGCACGAGCCGGGCCTGTCCTTGCAGCGGCATGACCGCATACGGCACGGCCTGCTCTTCCAGCCGCGTCGCGACCTGTTTGAACGTAATTCGGTGATTCATGACAGAAGCTCCAGTGGACCAGTGAAGGCCGCAGATCAGCGCCGCCGCGCACTCCCGCGAGTGCGGCCCCGGCACGAACGGTTTGCAGGCGCTGATTATACCTGCGCGGTCAGCATGGAAAGGAGACTTTCCGGCCCTGACCGGGCACTAAAAAACCGGCGGGGGAGGCGGCTGTTTTTTATCAGTTTAATATGACTCACTTGACTTCAAAACGAAGTCATTGTACGATCTGATCGTTCACGTGATCGTTCAGATCGCGATGAAGCATTTAGATTAATTGTACCGTGGAACTACACTTACAGGGAACACCATGCCACGGAAACGTCAGCGTGCCACGATGAAAGACGTCGCCAAGCTGGCCGGAGTTTCGGTCCAGACGGTCTCGGTGGCGATCAACAACAAAGAAACCATTTCCGACGAAACCCGCGAACGCGTCCTCGCTGCCATTGAGGAAGTCGGCTACCGCCCGTATACCGTCGCCCGCAGCCTGCGCACCGGCTCCACGCAGACCATCGCGTTGGTCGTCTCCGACATCACGAACCCCTTCTTCGCCTCGATGGCGAACATCGTCGAAGACTACGCGCACGCATCCGGCTACAGCCTGCTGCTCTACAACACGCACAGCGATCTCGAGCGCGAAAAGAACTACATTCGCATGGCGACCCAGCGCTGGATCGACGGGCTGCTGTTCGTCTCGACCAAAGACGAGATGTACGGGCTTGAGGCGCTGCAAGAGGCCAACATCCCGGTCGTCGCCATCGACCGCATTCCTAACAACTACGATGGACCGTCCGTCATCCTCGACAACATGAAGACGGGCCGCATGGTGGCCGAGCACCTGATAGACCTGGGACACAAGCACTTCGCGCACATCAGCGGGCCGATGGACCTGCTGCTCTCGCGCGAGCGTCTCCAGGGGTATCAGGATGTGATCCAACAGCACGGCCTGCCCCCGGCGATCTCGGCCTGTGGGGACGACAGTTGGACCGCCGAATCCGGCTATCAGGCGATGCGCTCCCTGCTCCAGGCCAGCCCGCGCCCGACTGCCGTGTTTGCGGGCAACGACCGCATGGCGATTGGGGCGATGCGCGCCATCATCGAAGCGGGCCTGCGCATCCCCGACGACATCTCGGTGGTCGGCATCGACGACATCGAGCTGTCCAGCTACCAGATCATTCCGCTCACCACCGTGCGCCAAAGCCTGGTGGATGTAGCGACGATCGGCATCAAAATTCTATTGGACATCCTGTCGGGCCAGGAACCGGAACAGTCGCAGGTCGTCTGCGAGCCGCGCCTCGTCGTCCGCAGCTCGACCGGCAGACCGGCAGCATCGGATTGACCCATCAGCACGTCCGGGCGTTAGAAAAAGGATCGTCTTTGGAAAAAAGATCGCACGCAAAATACTTAGCTGATAGTGCGTTTACAGGGCACTGAATCCCCAGCGACACACCGTAACGCAATCTACCAGCGCCTGTGCCCGCCGCCGCGCGAGGCCGACACTCGAAGCCGTGATTTACCATCTCGCAACCGTGCGAGACATGGTTAGTTCGTTGCATCTATGTCACATCTAGAAGGTGGATAGTCGTATGAAACGCTCAGAGCTAAACCAAATCATCGACAAGGGGATCGAGTTCGTCGAGCAGATGCACTTCAAGCTCCCCATGTTCGCCTATTGGTCGCTGGAAGACTGGAAGACGAAGGGGCCTGAGTTCGACGAGATCAAAGACAACATGCTGGGGTGGGACGTCACCGACTTTGGCAGCGGCGATTTCCACAGCGTCGGGCTTTTGCTGTTCACCCTGCGCAACGGCAACTTCAACGACCCCAAGTACGTCAAACCCTACTGCGAGCGCATTCTGATCCAGGAAGAAGGCCAGATCCTGCCCTCGCATACCCACTACCGCAAGATGGAAGACATCATCAATCGCGGCGGCGGCAACGTCATGATCGAGCTGTACGGCATGAACGAAGACGGGACCTATTCCGACCAACCGACCACCGTCACGATGGACGGCCAGAAGGTCACCGTCGAGCCGGGCGGCGTTGTGCGCCTCTCCCCCGGCCAGAGCATCACCCTGGTTCCGGGCCAGTATCACAAGTTCTGGGGCGAAGAAGGCACGGGCATGACCCTGCTGGGCGAAGTTTCGACCGTCGGGGATGACCGCGTGGACAACCGTTTCTACACCGCCACAGGACGCCTACCGGACGTCATCGAAGACGAGCCTCCCACCCACCTTCTGTTCGGGGATTATCCGAACATCGACAAATTGTCCGGCAAGTAATTGAGTTTCTAGCGCCGAGGGAGTGCTCGCCGCTGGCCCCGAAACAAATTCGCCGGGCAAGCGGTGAGAGGATAGAAAGGAGTTCTTATTAGCGCATATATTACCCAGGATGCCATTTCACTTCGCTTGTCTTTTGAAAAACAGCACTAACCCTGAGGAGTTTGCAACAATGCGTAAATTTAATTGGTTCGTGTTCTGCCTCGTTCTCGTGGCAATGAGCGCCGGTACGGTATTCGCCCAGGGCGATTCCGGTTACGAGAAGAAAGATCCGTTCATCGTCGGTTATTCGGTGTACGACATGCAGCAGCCGTACTGGCAGGAATACGCGCGCGGCGTGGAAGAAGCTTCAGCAGACGCCGGTGCGGAATTCGTGCTCTCCGACCAGAAGAGCAGCCAGGAAACCCAGGTTTCCGGCAGCCTCGACCTGATCAACCAGGGCATCAGCGCGCTGGTCGTCTCCCCGGTCCAGCCGTCGGCCCTGCCCGCCTCGATCGACGCCGCGCACGAAGCCAAGATCCCCGTGATCATCGGTGACGTCGGCGCGGAAGGCGACTACGACGCGTTCGTGCTGTCCGACAACTACGAGGGCGGCAAGCTCGCGGCGCAGTACGTCGTGGACCAGCTCAGCGACGTGGAAGGCACCAAGCAGGTTCTGGTCATCGAACTGCACCCCGGTTCGGCAGTCGGTGAAGAACGCGCCAAGGGCTTCGCAGACGAGATCGCCCTGCACGACGACTTCGAAATCGTCGCCTCGCTGAACGGCAACGACACGGTCCAGGGCGGCTATCAGGTCACCCAGGACACGCTCTCGGCTAACCCCGAACTCGCCGCCATCTACGCCACCAACGACCCCGAGGCCATCGGTGCCGCCCAGGCGCTCAAGGCTGCCGGTCTCAACGGCGTGAGCGACATCGTGCTCGTCGGCTTCAACGGTGACGCCCCCGCGCTCGAACTGATCGAAGCGGGCGAAATGTCAGCCACCATCCGCCAGGATCCCTACGGCCAGGGCCGTGCCGCCGTGGAAGCGGCCATCACCCTGCTCGACGGCGGTTCGATCGAGTACTCTGACGAAGAAACCCGCTCGATCTACTTCCCCGTCGATGTCGTGACGGCGGACAACGTCGCGGACTTCATGGGCGGCGGCGAAGCGACCGAAGAACCGGCGGGTGAGTCGGCCTTCGAAATGAAAGATCCGTTCATCGTCGGTTACTCGGTGTACGACATGCAGCAGCCGTACTGGCAGGAATACGCGCGCGGCGTGGAAGAAGCTTCAGCAGACGCCGGTGCGGAATTCGTGCTCTCCGACCAGAAGAGCAGCCAGGAAACCCAGGTTTCCGGCAGCCTCGACCTGATCAACCAGGGCATCAGCGCGCTGGTCGTCTCCCCGGTCCAGCCGTCGGCCCTGCCCGCCTCGATCGACGCCGCGCACGAAGCCAAGATCCCCGTGATCATCGGTGACGTCGGCGCGGAAGGCGACTACGACGCGTTCGTGCTGTCCGACAACTACGAGGGCGGCAAGCTCGCGGCGCAGTACGTCGTGGACCAGCTCAGCGACGTGGAAGGCACCAAGCAGGTTCTGGTCATCGAACTGCACCCCGGTTCGGCAGTCGGTGAAGAACGCGCCAAGGGCTTCGCAGACGAGATCGCCCTGCACGACGACTTCGAAATCGTCGCCTCGCTGAACGGCAACGACACGGTCCAGGGCGGCTATCAGGTCACCCAGGACACGCTCTCGGCTAACCCCGAACTCGCCGCCATCTACGCCACCAACGACCCCGAGGCCATCGGTGCCGCCCAGGCGCTCAAGGCTGCCGGTCTCAACGGCGTGAGCGACATCGTGCTCGTCGGCTTCAACGGTGACGCCCCCGCGCTCGAACTGATCGAAGCGGGCGAAATGTCAGCCACCATCCGCCAGGATCCCTACGGCCAGGGCCGTGCCGCCGTGGAAGCGGCCATCACCCTGCTCGACGGCGGTTCGATCGAGTACTCTGACGAAGAAACCCGCTCGATCTACTTCCCCGTCGATGTCGTGACGGCGGACAACGTCGCGGACTTCATGCAGTAAGCGCAGTTCCAGGTAAAACAACGTGTGGCCCGGAGAGCCGGGCCACACGCCCAACCCGACCTTTGATCTATTCAGGACAGACTGCCACACACAGCACGAAACGAGTAAGGGGAACTGCGTCGTGGAACCAATCCTTGAGGTGAAACAGATCACCAAACAATTTCCCGGGGTGCTGGCTCTCGACCACGTCGATCTGGAGCTGATCCCTGGCGAAGTCCATGCGCTCGTCGGCGAAAACGGCGCCGGTAAGAGTACGCTGATCAAGATCATCGCGGGCCAATATCAGGCAACATCCGGCACGCTGGTCATGAACGGCAAGACCGTCCAGTTCGACAATCCGTTACAGTCGCAGTCGGCAGGAATCAGCGTCATCAACCAGGAATTCAACCTCATTCCCCAGTTGAGCATCGCTGAGAATATTTTCCTCGGGCGCGAGCCACGACTCAAAACCGGTCTGGTCGACTGGAAAAAGATGAATGCCCGTTCCGCCGAGCTTCTGGCCGAACTCGGGCTGTCCCTGTCGCCCCGGCTGCGTGTGGAATATTTGAGCGTGGGCGACCTCCAACTGGTCGAAGTCGCCAAAGCGCTCTCGCGCGATTTCCGCGTGATGATCATGGACGAGCCGACCGCCGCCCTCAACAGCGCCGAAGTCGAGCGCCTGTTCTCGATCATCGACAGCCTGCGCCAGCGCGGCGTCGTGGTGTTGTACGTCTCGCACCGGCTCTCGGAGATCTTCCGCATCGCGGATCGCGTGACGGTCCTGCGCGATGGTCGCCGCGTCGATACGCGCGCCGTGCAGGGCCTGACCGAAAACGACATCATCACCATGATGCTCGGGCGCGAGCTGGCCGATTACGTCGTGGAAAAGGGCGCGGACCCCGAAGGCCGCCCCGCCCTCTCCGTGCGCGACTTGACCGTGCCGCCCACCCTGCGCGGCGCGTCGCTCGACCTGCACTATGGCGAAGTACTCGGGATAGCGGGCCTGATCGGATCGGGCCGCTCGGAACTGATGCGCGCCCTGTTCGGCATCCAGTCGCCGTCCGGCGGCGAGATCGCCATCGACGGCAAACCGACCGTGATCCGCAACGCGATGCAGGCGCTGCGCGAGGGCATCTTCATGCTGCCTGAAGATCGCAAGCTGGAGGGCATCTTCCCCGATCTGGACGTGATCGACAACCTCGTGATCAAGCGCCCTCGCTACGACGAAAGCGCCCTGGCGCGCTTCTTCCTGGCGCTGTCCGCCGAGCGCAGCAAGTACCAGGAGATCCGCGACAAGCTTTCGATTAAGGCGCACAGCCGCACGCAGTTGGTCTCCACCCTCAGCGGCGGCAACCAACAGAAGGTGCTGTTGGGCCGCGCGCTGGTCAGCCAGGCGCGCATTCTGCTGCTCAACGAGCCGAGCCGCGGCGTAGACGTGGGCACGAAGGTCGAGATCCACGAATTGATCCGCCAGATGGCCCAGGAACACCGCGCCGTGATCGTCAGCTCGTCGGACGTGCCGGAGCTGGTCAAGGTCAGCGACCGCTGCATCGTCATGAGCGCGGGCCATGTCGCGGCGGTGCTCGAAGGATCGCAAATCACCGAAGACAACATTCTGGCCTGCGCCGTCGCTCACAAGAAGCTAGAGGGATAACGTGATGGAAACTCAAATCGCTTCTCCCGCAGCACCACCACGAGACAAGCCGCTGCCCTTCATCCTGCGCTTCTTCCAGGTCTTTGAAAGCCTGGGCGTGCTGGTCATGCTGCTGGTCCTGTTTGGGGTGATGGCCGCCATCAAGCCGGTCTACCTGAACGTCAACAACCTGAACAATATCGTCATCACCGGCTCGATCATCGCCGTCACCGGCCTGGGCATGACCATCGCCGTGGCGATGGGCGATCTCGACCTGTCGGTCGGCTCCAACCAGGCGCTGACGGCCTGCATCGCCGCCGACCTGCTGACGCGCACCAGCATGCCGCTGACCATCGGCGCGACGCTGCTGATCGGCCTGATGATCGGCGTGGTCAACGGCATGATCATCAGCCGCCTGAAGGTGCCCGCCTTCGTCGCCACGCTGGGCATGATGAGCGTGCTGCGCGGCGCGGCGCTGCTTTACACCGACGGCCAGTCGATCCTGATCATGGGCTACGACGACTTCGCCGCACTGAACACCAGCAAAGTGTTGGGCCTGCCGATGCCGTTCATCATCGCGCTGGTCACCCTGCTGGTTTTTTACGTGCTGCTGCGCCATACCCCCTTTGGACGGCACGTGTGCGCCATCGGCGGCAATGAAAACGCCGCCCGCGCCACCGGCCTGCGCATCGGCCTCACGCGCGTGATCGTCTTCGGATTGGTCGGCATGGCGGCGGCGCTGTCCGGCATCATGCTCAGCGCGCAGCTTCTGTTCGTGGACGGCACGCTCGGCAAGGGTCTCGAACTACAGGCCATCGCCGTGACCGTGCTGGGCGGCACCAGCCTCGCGGGCGGCGGCGGCAACCTGCCCGGCACGCTGCTGGGCGCGCTGCTCATCGCGGCGATCAACAGCGCCCTGAACATCCTGAAAGTCCCGCCGTTTTACCAGTATCTCGCGCTGGGGCTGCTGCTCATCCTGGCGCTGACGCTCGACACCGCGCGCCGCGCCGTCATCAAGCGCGTCGTCTCGGGAGGTGTGCGATGACCGCCATAACTGATGCGTCCGCTCTGCACGAAGCCCAGCCGCGCGGCCCGCTCTACTGGATTCAGCGCATCCTGACCCAATACACCATTCAGTGTTTGCTGCTGGTCGTCGTCATCGGCCTCAGCCTGACCAACGACAACTTCCGCCAGGAAGCGAACATCCTCTCCGTGCTGCGGCAGGCGTCGTTTGCCGGGATCGGCGCGGCTGGCATGACGCTGCTGATCATCAACGGCGCGTTCGACCTGTCCGTGGCGGGCCTGTTGGGGCTGTGCGGCGTGGTGCTGGCCCAGGTTTTGCCCGATATCAACGTGCTGCCCACCGTGCTGCTGACGGTCGTTTTGGGCACGGCGCTGGGCGTCGCCAACGGGCTGGTCGTCACCAAGATCAAGATTCCCGCCTTCATCGCCACGCTGGGCATGATGTACGTCTATCTGGCGATCGGCTTCATCATCACCGACGGGCAGGTCGTGCCGGTCACGAATAAAGCCTTCCGCAACATCGGGACCGGCGACTTCCTCGGCCTGCCGATCCCGTTCGTGATCATGGTCGTGACCTACGTCGTGCTCTACGGCATCATGCAGTACACGACCTACGGGCGGTTCATCCGCGCGGTGGGCAGCAGCGAAAACGCGAGCTTCGTGGGCGGCATCCCCGTGGACCGCGTGAAGATCTTCGCGTTCGCGCTGGTCGGGCTGTGCACCGGGCTGGCGGCGGTCGCGCTGACCGGCTACCTCTCCTCCGCGCAGCCGATCATGGCCGAAGGCTACGAACTGCGCGTCATCGCGGCGGCGGTCGTCGGCGGCACGAGCCTCAAGGGCGGCTCCGGCACGCTGTTCGGCACGTTTACCGGCGCGATGTTCTTCACCGTGATCAACAACGCGCTCAACCTGTTCAACGTCGGCGCGTACTGGCAGTACGTCGCGGTCGGCATGATCATCATCACCGCGCTGGGCATCGAGGCCCTGCGCCACCGCTTCGGCGGCGTCTTTCGCGGCACCTAATCCGATCCCGGCCCCACCGGATCGTTATCCCCCATTTATCCGCGACCTGCCCCCCAGGTCGCGGATGTTTTATCCCCCGCGCTGCCTCGCGCAAGATTTTTTACATACAGCGATTAATGTTAAGATTAGCGCCTGCGCAAAACGCCGCCTTCAGCCGGAACGCTGCGGCATTCAACATCGATAAGCGGGTGAACTCATGACGGCATTTTCTCTCGAGCACGAAACGGCGCTGATCACGGGCGGCGGCTCCGGCCTGGGCCTGGGCATCGCCCGGTGTTTCGTCGAGGCGGGCGCGCGGGTGATCCTGGTGGGCCGCCGCGAAGAACT